>NZ_DKSQ01000076.1:124754-148621 GCF_002472765.1 Empedobacter sp. UBA7252 | reverse complement strand
ACAGCTAAAGTAAAAGAAGTATTTGGAAAATAATTTTTAAAAATATAATATCAATCAAATCCTCTTAAGTTTTCTTAGGAGGATTTTTTTATTAAATATGAAATAAATTTCCCTCTTGAGAGGGGTTAGGGGAGTGTGTAAATGATGTTAAGATTCAAATTAAGGTTAAGATTTCTCGATACATCAAAATGACAAAATTTCTTTTTGAAAAGAGTATTTGAATTAGAAAAAAGGATATAGAAATAGGCATTAAATCTCTTACATTAAGAAAATGCTTGAGAGAGTATTAATAAGAATTTTTATTTTATGAAGTTTTATGATAAACTAATGTAGCAAAAATCATAGTTTTATTCTAAATTTGTACAACAAAAACAACTATAAAAAATGGCTGAAAAAATATGGTTATCATCTCCTCACATGGGGGGAAATGAATTAAAATACATTCACGAAGCATTCGATGCAAATTGGGTTGCACCACTAGGACCTAACGTAAATGGTTTTGAAGCAGATTTAGAAAATTTCTTAAATGCAGATGTAAAAGTTGCAGCATTATCTGCAGGAACAGCGGCAATTCATTTAGCATTAATAGAATGTGGGGTTTCACATGGTGATGAGGTAATCTGTCAATCGATGACATTCTCAGCAACAGCAAATCCAATTGCTTATCAAGGTGCTACACCTGTTTTTGTAGATTCTGAAAAAGATACATGGAACCTTTGTCCAATTGCATTAGAGGAAGCGATTACAGATCGTATAGCAAAAGGAAAAAAACCAAAGGCGATATTAGCTGTTCATTTGTACGGAATGCCTTATAAGGTTGATGAAGTACATGCTATAGCTGAAAAATATAATATTCCTGTGATTGAAGATGCAGCAGAAGCATTGGGTTCTACGTTCAAAGGTAAAGCTTGTGGAACTTTTGGACGTTTCGGAGCGTTATCGTTTAATGGAAATAAAATTATTACAACTTCTGGTGGTGGAGCATTAGTTTGTCAAACACAAGAAGATAAAGATAAAGCAGTCTTTTTAGCGACACAAGCACGCGATAATGCACCTCATTATCAACACTCACATATTGGGTACAATTACCGTATGAGTAATATTACTGCGGGTATCGGTCGTGGACAAATGGAAGTTCTACCAAGTAGAGTGGAAGCTCGTCGCGCAATGAATAAATTCTACCAAGATTTATTTGCGGATATTGATGGCGTAACGGTATTTACAGAACCAAGTTCTGATTATTTCTCTAATCATTGGTTATCTGCGATTTTAATAGATCCAAAAGTAGCAGGGAAAACACGCGAAGATTTACGTTTAGCTTTCTTAGAAGATAATATCGAATCTCGTCCATTATGGAAACCAATGCATATGCAACCTGTCTTTGCTGATGCACCTTATTATGGAGGAACGGTAGCAGAAGAATTATTTGAAAATGGTTTATGTTTACCTTCTGGTTCTAATTTAACAGATGCAGAACGCGAACGAATTACAGCTAAAGTAAAAGAAGTATTTGGGAAATAATTTTCAAAAATATAATATCAATCAAATCCTCCTAAGTTTCTTAGGAGGATTTTTATTTATAAGAATTAGACGTTTTTAATAAAAGTACTCGAATAATTTGTTATAAGTTGATTATCGGTTAAATTTGTAATCAAATTGATCAGAAATTATGATTGACCAAATCAAACAATATATTGAAGAAGTAAAAAACTTCCATTCAACAAATGCTGCTGAAATTGAAGAATTCAGAATTAAATTTTTAGGAAAAAAAGGAATTTTAACAGACTTGTTTACACAGTTCAAATCTGTTCCGAATGAACAAAAAAAGGAATTTGGTCAAGTTGTAAATGAATTAAAAACATTGGCAACTGAAAAATCAACTGTTCTTAAAAATGAAATCTCAAACGAAGGAAAAACTGATTCTTCTATAGATTTGACGCGTCCTGGAGAGCCTTTTACATTGGGATCTCGTCATCCAATTAACATTACAAAAAATCGTATTATCGAGATTTTTAATCGCATTGGATTTAGCGTTTCTGAAGGGCCAGAAATCGAAGATGATTGGCACAATTTTACAGCGTTAAATTTGCCAGCGCATCACCCGGCGAGAGATATGCAAGATACATTTTTCATCGAAACTGATCCAGATATCGTGTTGCGTACGCATACATCGTCTACGCAGATTCGTCATATGGAGAACAATCAACCGCCCATGCGTTTCTTAGCGCCAGGTCGTGTTTACCGTAACGAAGCTATTTCGTCTCGTTCGCATATGATGTTCCACCAAATTGAAGGTTTATACATTGACGAAGGTGTTTCGTTTGCAGATTTGAAACAAACGTTAAGTTATTTTACAACTGAGTTATTTGGTAAATCTGAAATTCGTTTACGTCCTTCATATTTCCCATTTACAGAGCCTTCTGCGGAGGTTGACGTGTATTGGGGATTAGAAACTGAAACCGATTATCGTATGACAAAGGGTACAGGTTGGTTAGAAATTATGGGATGTGGAATGGTAGATCCTAATGTTTTGCGCAATGTAGATATCGATCCTGAAAAATATTCGGGTTATGCATTCGGTATGGGAATTGAGCGTATTGCGTTGTTGTTGTATCAAATTGGGGATATCCGTTTGTATACAGAAAATGATAAACGTTTCTTAGAGCAATTCCAATCAGAATTATTTTAAGATGAATAGAATATAAATAAAAAAAGGAACTCAATTTGAGTTCCTTTTTTTATTTACTACCTTTATGTAAACAAATGTTATTCATGAAAATACTCAATTCAAAACAGATAAAAGAATGGGATCAATTAACGATCAAACATCAAAATATATCCTCTTGGGATTTGATGGAGCGAGCTGTATTGAAATTGACTGAAAATATAGTGAATGATATTCCATCTAAAGAATTACCAATTATTATTTTTTGCGGAAAAGGAAATAATGGAGGAGATGGATTGGGAGTTGCAAGAGAATTGAAAAAATTAGGCTATAAAACATTGATTTATATATTGAAATCAGAGAATTATAGCGAAGATAATTTAAAGAATCAACAACTTTTGAGTTCTAATGATTTACATTTTTTTAATTTGAATGAAGAGTTACAACTTCCTGAAAATTCAGTTATTATCGATGCTATTTTCGGAATTGGAATTAATCAACCTTTGCATGATGATTGGAATTCAATCTTCAATCAAATAGCAGAGTCAAATCCGACGCAAATTATCTCGATAGATTTGCCTTCTGGTTTTATTGCTGATTCTCCTATGCAAAAATATTTTCCGTGTTGTAAATCAAATAAAACATATACTTTTCAGGTTCCTAAATTAGGTTTATTATTTCCTGAAAATCAGATTTACACCGATGAATTTATTTTGTTAGATATTGGATTAGAACAAAATGTGAATAATGAATTTGAGACAAATTATTATTTTATACAGAAAAATGATGTTCAGAAATTTCTAAAGAAACCAAGTCAATTTTCGCACAAAGGTACATTTGGTCATACGTTGATAATTGGTGGAAGTTTAGGAAAAATAGGTTCAATTATTTTAAGTGCAAAAGCAGCCTTGAAGACGGGTAGTGGTTTGGTAACGACTTATACTCCTCAATGTGGATTAAATATTTTGCAAACAAATTTGATAGAATCAATGAGTTTGACTGATGATTCAGAAAAACAAATTGAACATTTTCCTGAGATAAAAGTTTATCAAGGAGTTGCTGTTGGAATGGGAATGGGACAACACCCAACTACAGAAGCAAATTTTATCAATTGGATTAAGCATCAACAACAACCTTTGGTGATTGATGCTGATGCATTAAATTGTTTAGCTAATCAGAAAGATTGTTTTACGTTGATTCCACAAGATTCAGTTTTAACACCGCATCCAAAAGAATTACAACGTTTAATTGGAGAATGGGAAAATGATTTTGAGAAATTAGAAAAAGTTAAAAAACTTGCTGTTTTTCATCAATTGACATTTATTATAAAAGGTTTTTATACTGCAGTTATTACATCCGAAGGTAAAATTTATTTCAATTCGACAGGAAATTGGGGAATGGCAACTGCTGGATCTGGAGATACGTTGAGTGGAATTATTGCGTCGCTAATTGGACAAGGTTATCATTCATCAGAAGCTTCAATTTTAGGTGTTTATTTACATGGATTGGCTGGAGATTTGGCTGTAAATAAAATTCATCCACATAGTTTAATTGCGTCAAATATTAGTGATTTTATCAGTGAAGCTTATTTTTATTTGGATTCGAATTTTTGAAAAAATAACAAAAAAACGGAACTCAATTTGAATTCCGTTTTTTGTTGAATATCTTTTCTAACTTGGTTTTGTCAATCTGTTGATTGTTGACTTCTACAAAATAATCTTGTTGCCAATTTTGAGTTTTCTCCGCTTGTTTATTTTCAGGTTTTACCCAATTCGGATAAACTCTAAAACCTCGTTTTCCTTCTTTTTTAATTGAGCTCAAAATATTCTTTTCAATTAAAATTGATTTCGGAAAAATATAAAAACCTAGTTTAGAATCATCTTCTGCAGCAATAATGTAATAATCAAAACCATCATTTTCGTCGAAAGGTTCGGTTTGTTTAGCTGTATTTCGTTTCCATAATGTTACAAATTGACCAACTTTTTTAGGCGTAATTTTCGATTTTCTAAATTTTATAGAAAACTCATTAACATTGAAATTATAACCTATATATTCGTCACATTCTGCATCTTTTTGAAGAGTTGAAATGGATAAATTCGAAGATTTTAGAACAAAATCTTCGAATTTTTGAATAATTTCAGTCATTTATTTCAATTGTTGATAAAAGTACAACTCATACGTTGGAAATAAATTTGGATAGAAAATTTTTCCTAAATCATTCAAAATAATATCTGGACGAAGGATTCCTTGTTCAAAATAATCATTCGAACCTTTTGCATTCATTCGTTTGTTGTAAGCGTAAACATTTCCTTTCTTAAACGCATCAAACCACGCATAATTTGGATAAGAAGCTTTCATTTCTGCCAACGTATTTACGTTTGTTACATTGATCCAATAATTTGCAGATTTTCCAGCTGTATAAACTTCTTCAAATGTTAAGCTCAAACTATTTTCACCTATTTTATTCTTGAAAATATAATTTCCTTTCGCATCGTCTATTAATTTTGCTTGCAACAAATCATTTGTCGGAACGTACCAAATATCGCCATACATTGTATTCACAATTGTTGAAATGTTGCCTTTGGCTTTGGTTTGAATGATATTTTTGATGGAGTCGTAATTATTTTTAACCGTCTCTACACGCTTTTCAGCTTCTGTATCTTTTCCGAATAATTTTCCGAAAACCTTCAGATATTCAACTTGTCCCAATGGGTTTTGCTCTTTGTATTCATCTAAATACAATACTTTTATTCCATTTTGTTCCAATTGTTGATGAAATTTTGCTAAAACAGGATTAGAACTTGCAATAATCAATTGAGGTTTATTTTTTAAGATAATTTCTGTGAATAGTTCGTTTGAATTTCCAACTTTCAAGATTGATTTATTTGCGATTCCTTCTGCTATTTTAGGATTGTAAATAAAATCTGCATCGCAAACTCCTTTGATTAAGTCAAGACTTTCTAATTGATCTAAAAACGTCACGGCAGATGAAGTTTCAACCATCACAGTTTTGATAGGCAAGTCTTTTTTATCAAATGAAATTGTATTTCCAGAAGATTTTATCGTGATTGTTTCGTTGTTTTCTTCGATAGAAATATTTTTTGCAAACTGAAAAGTTGTATTTTCTTGTTCAGTTTTAACAGCTTCTTTCGACTGTTTACAACTACTAATGGCAAGAAGAACGAATGAGGTTAGAATAAATTTTTTTATCATTTGGATTGAATTTAGAGCAGGCAAGTTAAGAAATAGGATGAAATCATAAAAAAATATTTTTGTAAGCAATTGATTCGTTGTAAATTAAATTAATGTTTAGAATTTTTCTTAAAAAGATTAGGTTTTTACGATGAAAGTGCTGTATATTTGCATTCGAAAATAAAGGAAAATACTTTCAATTATTTCAAACGGCCGAGTGGCGCAACTGAATAGCGCACTTGATTACGGCTCAAGAGGTTACAGGTTTGAATCCTGTCTCGGTCACAAAAATGCTCAGCGGCAATCGTTGAGCTTTTTTTATGAATGTTAAATTCTATTGTTATCAATAAAAAAGTCCATCTACAAATTGTAAATGGACTTTTTGGATTTTTATTATTTCTTTCTGAAGTAAACTTCAATAGGAACTCCTTCAAAATTGAATTCCTTTCTCAATTGATTTTCGATAAATCGTTTGTAAGGATCTCTAATATATTGCGGCAAGTTACAGAAAAACGCAAATTGAGGCGTTTTTGTAGGTAACTGCGTTACATATTTGATTTTGATGTATTTTCCTTTTACTGCAGGTGGAGGTGTAATCTCGATAATCGGTAACAAGGTTTCGTTTAATTTACTTGTTTTGATACGACGACTGCGGTTCTCGTAAACTTCGATAAATGTATCCACAGCTTTCAAGACACGTTGTTTTGTAAGAGCCGAGATAAACAACACAGGAACGTCTGTAAAAGGCGCAATACGTTTTAGAATAGCATCTTTGTATTCTTTCATTGTATTGGTTTCTTTTTCCAATAAATCCCATTTGTTGATTAAGATGACCACACCTTTTCGGTTACGTTCTGCTAAATAAAGAATATTCAAATCTTGTGCTTCAATACCACGTTCTGCATCAATTACCAAGACACAAACGTCGCATTCTTCGATTGCACGAACCGAACGCATGACAGAATAGAATTCTAAATCTTCGCTTACTTTTCCTTTTTTACGCATTCCGGCAGTGTCTACCAAAACAAATTCGTGTCCAAATTTATTGTACAACGTTTCGATAGAATCACGTGTTGTTCCTGCGATATCGGTTACAATATTACGTTCTTCACCTAATAATGCATTGATTAATGTAGATTTTCCAGCATTTGGACGACCTACGATTGTAATTTTAGGTAAACCTTCGAATGGATCAATGTGTTGTTCTTCTGTAAAACAATCTACCACATCATCTAATAATTCACCTGTTCCACTTCCGCTCATTGCAGCGATAGTGTACATTTTTTCGAATCCTAAGTTATAAAACTCATAAGAATCTTCTAAATTTTTGTTGGTATCGACCTTATTCACAACTAAGAATGTAGGCTTCTTAGTGCGTCTTAAAAGGTTGCCAACTTCCTTATCCATATCCGTTAAACCAACTTGATTGTCTACCATGAACAAAATTACATTTGCTTCATCGATAGCCAATTCAACTTGCTTGCGGATCTCTTCTTCAAAGGTATCATCTGAACCAACGACATACCCTCCGGTATCGATTACGGTAAACTCTTTTCCATTCCAATCAGATTTTCCATAGTGACGGTCACGTGTAACACCAGAAGTGTCATCCACGATAGCTTGTCTTTTTTGGATCATTCTGTTGAAGAACGTAGATTTACCAACGTTTGGTCTTCCTACAATTGCAACTATATTTGACATTTTGCAAAGGTATAATTTTTAGAATTATTTTTTACATTAATTTTTTGATTGAGAAAGTATTGTAAATAAAAAAGGTTAGATAAACTCTAACCTTACTCCATTTTTATTTTACAACTTTAAGAAGTTCTTTTTCAGCAACCACTTTTCTAAGTCCGGAACTTGAGAAACGGTGGTCTCTTGAATTGTAATACAATTCGATTCCTTTTTCTTCACAATATTTACGTCCTGTAAAGTTTTTGTCTTGGTATTCAATCCCTAAAATACGCACATCGATTTTGAAAGATCTCAAAACATCTTCTAAATCCTGTTCTGTTGCATAAGGCACAATTTCGTCAACAAATTTGCAACCTTTTAACTGAATGTAGCGTTCTACAACAGTTTGTGTTGGTTTGTTTTTTTCTGGTCGATCTAATGTTGGATCTGTTTGTAAACCTACAATCAAATAATCGCAATGTTGTTTTGCGTCTTCTAGCATTTTGATATGTCCCGCATGAAGCAAATCAAAAGCACTAAATGTAATTCCGATTTTCATAGTCAATCAGTTTAGTCTTTTATAGTTAGTTTTTCTTAATCTTCAGATGATCGGTTGTAATCATCTTCAATTCGAATGATGTCTTCCTCACCAAAATACGTACCATGTTGAACTTCGATAAAAATTAGAGTCTCATTACCTATGTTCTGAATACGATGTTTTGCTTTTAATGGAATAATAACGACTTCACCTGCTTTGTATTCATATTCTTTATCATCAAGTGTTACCATTGCAGTTCCTTGAACAATTGTCCAAACTTCTGCACGATGATTGTGGTATTGGTAAGACAAACGCCCGCCAACATTCACTTCTATTCTTTTTAATTTATATATATCGGTGTCCTCTAATACGTAGTACGAACCCCAAGGTCTATTTCCTATTTCCATGTTTTATGCAATTTACGGAATATTTAGATACAACTCTAAAATACTCGATGAATAAATTGTTATGTTCATTCAAAAAAAAAACCTCAAACACATGCTTGAGGTTTTATAAATGTGGTGGTGCCTCCAGGAATCGAACCAGGGACACAAGGATTTTCAGTCCTTTGCTCTACCAACTGAGCTAAGGCACCGTCATTTTGGATTGCAAATATAAGAAGGTTTATTTTATATTTCCAAAATTATTTTTAAATATTTTCTATTAATTTTTTAAGGAATTGATTTTTATTCATTTATTTTTATAAAAATTACGAATTGGTAACAAATGGAATGGTCAATCACACTTTTGCACATCTGGAATTTTATCAAAGAATGGTATTGGGTTCCGCTTACCGTCCTTTATATAATGGTGATTGTTACTATTTTGATCGAAAATCGAAACCCTACTAAAACAATTGCATGGATATTAGTGATTGTTTTTCTACCGTTTATTGGAATAATCTTATATTTTTTCTTTGGACAGAAATTTAAAAAAGATGAATTTTTTAAACGTATAGATAAGAATCATCAAAAAATCATCAATGAAAAATGGGCTGAAATGGATCAATTTGTTCACGATGATTTAGATAAAGTAAATGCAAGAATTGGTTCGTTGTCACAGGTTTATCGTTATTTAAATAATGCAAGAGTTGCTTATCCTGCAACAAATAATAAAGTAAAGTTGTTGACAAATGGAGAAGAAAAATTTCCTCTTTTTTTGGAAGCTTTACGTGAAGCTAAAAATCATATTCATCTCGAATATTATATTTTTGATGAAGATCATATTGGAAATGAAATCATTGATATTCTTTTAGAAAAAGCTAAAAATGGTGTAGAAGTTCGTGTAACTGCGGATGATTTTGGATCATCAAAACTGAATAAACATCACTCAAGATTTGATGGAACAGGTGTGGAGTTTCAAACATTTTTACCTGTTCGATTTTCTTCTTTAGCGAATTCTAATTACCGTAATCACCGTAAAATTTTGATTGTTGATGGTAAAAAAGCATTTTTAGGAGGAATTAACATTAGTGATAAATACATCAATCAAAATGGTGTAATAAGTCCAAATAATAAGATTTATTGGCGTGATACTTCTGTGATGATAGAAGGAGAGGCGATTAATAGCTTGCAATTGCATTTTTACTTAAATTGGATGATGACAGAAGGCAAAAAGTATAATATTTCTGATTCAAATTATTTTTACAATTCTCAAAGTAAGATTTTTGAAGATGCTGCAACTGTTAGTTTCGGACTTTCTTCGCCTGGTAGTGATGTACATTCGGCAATGGAAGCGATGATTTTGGCAATTACTTTAGCGAAAAAGAAAGTGCAATTGTGTACACCATATTTTATACCAAGTGACGAATTTAAGACAGCGATGATGATTGCTGTTTCGAGCGGAGTAGAAGTGGAGTTGATTATCCCTAAAAAAGGCGATTCTATTGTGGTGCAACAAGCGTCATTATCATTCCTAAAACCTTTGATGAAGCGGGGTGTAAAAGTTTATTTATACGAAAAAGGATTTCTTCATGCCAAAACAATTACGGTCGATGATAAATTGGCTTTTATTGGAACAGTGAATTTAGATTATCGTAGTTTTATGATTAATTTCGAGATTACTTCGGTGATTGAAAATGCAACGTTATTACAACAAATGAGTGCTCAATTTGATATAGATAAAGATGATTCAGAATTATTAACTCTTGAAAAATGGGAAAATAGACCTTGGTATAACCGTGCGTTTGCATCGATTTGTAGATTATTAGCACCGATATTGTAAATATTTATTATATTTAATTTTAAATCAAGGTAATATGAAAAAGCTATCTTTGTTATCAATTGGAAAAATTGCTATAGGTGCAGTTCTTGCATATGGTTTTCTAAATTTTATAGATCAACCAGATGTTATGATTGAATCTTTTAAAACTGGATTTTTAGAAGGAATCTTAGGAAAATAAAACAAAAACCTCCACTTCAATTAAAGTAGAGGTTTTTGTTTTTTATTGATTTTTAAAATCTTCGATTTCTTTTCTAATTTCTTCATATCGACTTCTCAAATCGTCCGAAATATTATTCGGGATATCTTTAATTTTCTTCAATTGTAATGAAATAAAAATCGCAAATAATCCGGTAGAAATAACTGCTAATCCTAGCCATGCAACAGCTGTTAAACCTGCTAATTGTGGAGATGATAATAAAATAAGCGAAATAACTAATCCAACAATTGCCAAAAATAACGAAACACCCCAATCTCTTACACCATAATTTTTCAGGTCGAAAGCATAACTAATTCCAGAAATTGAGCGGAATAACACTAAGAACCCAACATAATAAGCAAAAACTTCTAAACTTAGAATTGGATTTACAACTAACATAAATCCAACAATAGTTGTAATAATTCCATATGTCAATGTCCAGCCCCAACTATCAATTTCATCTTTGTTCGAAATGGAAAAGATAATTTCTGAAATTCCTGAAAATAAAAACGAAACTGCAAAGAAGACTGAAAGTGCTACATATGATGCAGTAGGAAATGCAAAACAATAAATTCCTAATCCAACAAATAGTAATCCTATGATTAATAAAATCCACCAATATTTGATAGAGTTTTTAATTGATTTGTAAAAAGTACGTGCCATTTTGAAAATTGATATTTTAAATTATGCTCTTAAATTTAAGAAATATTATAATTAAAAGCATTCTTTTTTGAGTAATTTATAATGAAATTAGATTTCTTAAAATTCAGGATTTATTTCATGCCAGAATAAAATTAAAATACCCTTAACTTTGAAGTTCGCTTAAAAATCAACGAAAATGAAGTATGGAATAGAGGCGGCTTCTATCTACGTTCCGCATATATATTTACCAATAAAAGATTTAGCAATTCAACGCAATATTGATCCTGATAAACTTGAAATTGGTTTGGGTTTAAAGAAAATGTCTGTTTTAGATGTTCATGAAGATACAGCAACTATCGCTGCGAATGCTTTGTTGAAATTAATCACAGATTTTGATATAAATCCAACTGAAATCGGACGAATTTATTTAGGAACAGAAAGCGCTTTAGATGGAGCAAAACCAACCGCAACTTATGCAGTTCAGTTAGTGGAATCTGTTTTGGCTAAACAATTTGGTGAACGACCTTTTAGACATACAGATGTTGTGGATATGACGTTTGCGTGCGTGGGTGGAGTAGATGCGATGCACAATTCTATCGATTATGTTCGTGTAAATCCAGCTAAAAAGGCGATTGTAATTGCGGCGGATTATGCAAAATATGGATTAGAATCGACGGGAGAATATACGCAAGGTGCAGGTGCAGTAGCGATGTTAATCTCGAATCAACCAGATTTGATTGCGTTTGATAACAATTGGGGAATTGGAATGGAATCTGTTTTTGATTTCTTTAAACCACATCAATCAACTTCTGATGAAGCGATTTTGAATGCTTTAGGAACAACAAAATCTGAAATCGAAATTTTTTCTGATGAACCAGTTTTTGAAGGGCAATATTCTAACGAATGTTATAAAAAAAGAGTTAGAGAAGCTTATTTCAACTTTAAAGATGAGGCTAAAATAGAAGGTAAATTGTACGAAAATTGGCGATATATTGCTTTTCACTTGCCTTATGCATTTCAAGGAAAAAGAATGTTTTCGGATGTTTTTGCATTAGAAAATGATCAAGATAATTCGAATGATAACTTGAAAGTTGTTTCAAAATCGGATGAATATAAAGCCTTAATCAAAGAAAAAGTAGAACCAACTCAACGTGCTTCTTCTGAGATCGGAAATATGTACACAGCTTCAGTTTTTACAGCATTTTTATCGGCTCTACAAGTAAGCGCAGATAGCAATGAAGAATTAAATGGAAAAACAGTTGGTTTTATTGCGTATGGTTCTGGATCTAAATCGAAAGTTTTTCAAGGACAAATTGGTGAAGGTTGGAAGAATGTGATGAATAAAATGGATTTGTTCACTTATTTAAATAAAAGAGAAGCAATTTCTTTTGAACAATACCAAGATCTACACAATAAAAATCTGAAAACATCTATTAATGATTCGAAAGGTTTTGCTTTAGATCGCATTGAAACTGAAATTCCAGATTTGAAAGGTGCAAGATATTATACTTACAAAGGATAAAAACATAAAAAAATCGCTCATTTGAGCGATTTTTTTTATACTATTTTCTGCTTCCATTTCCCTCGTTTAAAGAGAATAAATGCTAAAATTGCAATAAACGTTTCCGAAACAGGAATTGCTATAAAAACGCCTTCTTCTTTCAAATTGAAATGATAAGAAAGTACATAAGCTAACGGAATTTGAAATAACCAAAATCCAACAAAATTGATAATCGTTGGCGTCATTGTATCGCCCGCGCCGTTAAAAGCATTCATCATTACCATTCCAATTCCGTATAATAAAAAACCAGTTGCCAAAATGTACATTCCTTCTTTTGCAACAATTTTGATATGTTCTTCTGTTGTAAAAATTGAAACTAAATAATTACTTAATCCATAGAATATAACACTTACAATCAACATGTAGATGATATTAAATTTCATGGTCATAAGGACTGATTTTTCTGCTTTTTCGGGATCTTTATTTCCTAAGTTTTGACCAACTAAAGTTGCCGCAGCATTACTCAATCCCCAAGCAGGTAACATAAAAAACATCATCAGTCGTAAAGCTGTTTGATAACCAGAAGACGCAATTTCTCCACCAGATTGAGCAACAATTCGCGCAAGAATAATCCAACTACAACTTGCAATAATATATTGTACAATAGCAGGAACTGCAATTTTTACAATATTGATAATTAGTTTAGATTTTGGAACGAAATAACTCCATTTGATTTGAATTAATGAATCTTTTTTCGTTAAACCATACAATTGATAAACCACACCACCACTTCTACCAATTGCAGTAGCTAAGGCTGCTCCTTCTAATCCCATTTCAGGAAAAAAGAACCATCCGCGAACAAGAATTGGACACAGAATAATATTTATTCCGTTAGCTAACCACAAACTTTTCATCGCAATTGCTGCATTTCCAGCTCCGCGAAAAATTCCGTTAATCAAGAATAATAACACAATTGATAAACAACTTGCCATCATTATTTTAGTAAAATTCTTCCCGTATTCTGCGGCTTGTTCAGATGATCCCATCCAAATCAATAAATCTTTGGCGAATATAAATCCGAAAATACTCAACAGAATTGTAATGATTATCGATAATAAAATTGCTTGCGAAGCACTTTCCGAAGCTTTTTCGGGTTTCTTTTCACCAATTCTTCGTGCAATAATGGCAGTTGCAGCCATACTTATTCCGATTGAAATCGAATAAACAATTGTTAATAAGGATTCTGTAAGACCAACGGTTTGTATGGCGAATGCGCTTTCTTTTAAATGTCCTACAAAATATAAATCGACCAATGCAAAGACAGATTCCATCACCATTTCGAACATCATCGGAATTGTTAATAGAAATACTGATTTTTTGATTGGTAACGCGGTTAAATCTAAGTTTTCGCTTGAAAAAGATTGTTTAATTAACGAAAAAATAGACCCAATTTTGGCTGTTAAAGACTTTTCTACAGTCATTTTTTTGGTTTTAAAAAAATTAAAAATACTTGATAAATTTTTAAATCAAAATGAATTTAACGTTAAGTTGCCGCGAAGTTGTAAGTATTCATTTCAATTAAAATCTGAGAGGATTTTGCCCAAAAATAAATCATTTTTTTCAATACCAATTTATCTTTTTGATTTTATTATCTTTACCAAAACAGCTATACTAAGAAGAAATGAAAAAAACTGCTTTTATTTTATTTAATGTTGCCCTTATGGTAGGAGTGAATGCACAGAGTTATAAGAAAAAGTATCCAGATTCAAAAAAAATTGATCATGTTGATACGTATTTTGGAGAGAATGTACAAGATCCATATCGTTGGTTGGAAGATGATTTGTCTGAAGATACTAAGAAATGGGTAATTGAACAAAATAAAGCAACTTATGCTTATTTGAATGAAATTCCATTACGTACACAATTGAAAAAATCGTTGACGGATATCTGGAATTACGAGAAAATTTCGACTCCTTTTAAAGAAGGAGATTATACGTATTACTACAAAAATGATGGTTTACAACAACACTCAGTTTTGTACCGTAAATTAGGTGAAAATGGAACAGAAGAAGTTTTTTTAGATCCGAATAAATTCTCGAAAGATGGTTCTGTTTCGTTGGCTGATGTTAGCTTTTCTAAAGATGGAAGCTTAGTTGCCTATTCAATTTCAGAAGGTGGATCAGATTGGAGAAAAGTAATTGTTCTTAACGCAAAAGATAAAACACAAGTTGGAGAAACATTGATTGATGTTAAATTCTCTGGAACAGCTTGGAAAGGAAACGACGGTTTCTACTATTCGTCTTATGATAAACCAAAAGGATCTGAATTATCTGAGAAAACAGATCAACACAAATTATATTACCACAAATTAGGAACAGCTCAGAAAAAAGATCAATTGATTTTTGGAGGAGCAGAAACACCTCGCCGTTATGTTGGTGCTTATTTGACGGATGATGAGCGTTTCTTAATTATTACAGCTGCAAATACAACAACTGGAAATGAGTTGTATTATCAAGATTTGTCTCAAGCAAATAGCCCAATCAAAACAATTGTGAATAATTTTGATACAAATACTTCTGTGATTGATAACGATGGAGAGACTTTCTACATTTTTACAAATAACAAAGCACCAAACAATAAAGTAGTTAAAGCAACTATTTCTGATTTGAGCGAAGCTGCTTGGAAAATAGTTATTCCAGAAACTGAAAATGTATTATCTGTTTCTACAGGAGGAGGTTATTTATTTGCTAAATACTTAAAAGATGCAATTTCGGTTGTGGAGCAATACAAATATGATGGATCAAAAGTCCGTCAAATTACATTGCCAGGCGTTGGTTCTGCATCAGGATTTGGAGGAAAAAAATCAGAGAAAGAAATCTATTTCGGATTTTCAAATTATATCACACCATCTACAAGCTACAAATACAATGTAGAAACGGGATCTTCGGATGTTTACATTAAACCAAATGTAAAATTTAATTCAGATGATTACATTTCTGAACAAGTTTTTTATACGTCAAAAGATGGAACAAAAGTTCCGATGATTATTACGTATAAAAAAGGATTGAAGAAAAATGGTAAAAATCCTACAATTGTTTATGGATATGGAGGATTCAATATTAGTTTAACGCCAGGATTTAGTCCAGCAACTGCTGCTTGGATTGAAAATGGTGGAGTTTACGCTGTTCCAAACTTACGTGGAGGTGGAGAATATGGTAAAAAATGGCACGATGGAGGGCGTCAATTCAATAAATTGAATGTTTTTAATGATTTCATTGCTGCTGCAGAATATTTACAGAAAAACAATTATACTTCACCAGATTTTACTGCATTATCAGGAGGATCTAACGGAGGTTTATTAGTTGGCGCAACAGAAACAATTAATCCAAAAATAGCAAAAGTAGCATTGCCTGCGGTTGGTGTTTTAGATATGTTACGTTATCATACATTTACTGCTGGTGCAGGCTGGGGCTATGATTATGGAACAGCTGATGATAGTAAAGAAATGTTCGAGTATCTGAAAGGTTATTCACCAGTTCACAATGTAAAAGAAGGAACATGTTATCCTGCTACATTAGTCACAACAGGAGATCATGATGATCGTGTAGTTCCTGCGCATTCGTACAAGTTTGCGGCTAATTTACAAGCGAAACAAGCGTGTGATAATCCAGTTTTAATCAGAATTGAAACGAAAGCTGGTCACGGAGCAGGTCGTTCGACAGAAGTTGTGATTAATGAAACAGCTGATAAGTATGCATTCACTTTGTGGAACATGGGAATCAAAAAATTGAAATAATTATAATTTAATTCATTCAAAACCATCTGATTATTCAGGTAGATTTTTTAATTTTATAGGATTAAAAATTTTAAAAATAATGAACACAAAAACATACGCAGCGTTTAATGAAACTGATCCATTAGCGCCACACACAATAGAACGTCGACATTTACATGCGAAAG
Source organism: Empedobacter sp. UBA7252 (assembly GCF_002472765.1). Classification (NCBI taxonomy): domain Bacteria; kingdom Pseudomonadati; phylum Bacteroidota; class Flavobacteriia; order Flavobacteriales; family Weeksellaceae; genus Empedobacter; species Empedobacter sp. UBA7252. Next base: position 132,030 of record NZ_DKSQ01000076.1, on the reverse strand, counting down.
ATATTTTTATCGATATCGAGTATTGTGGAGTTTGTCACAGCGATATTCATACAGCGAAAGGCGATTGGGGAAAACCAAATTATCCGGTTGTTCCAGGGCACGAAATTATTGGTCGAGTAAAAGAAATTGGTTCTGAAGTAACAAAGTTTAAAGTTGGAGATTTGGTTGGAGTAGGTTGTATGGTAGAATCTTGTCAACATTGTCATTCTTGCGACGAAGGTTTGGAGCAATATTGTGAAAATGGTTTTACAGGAACGTACAATTCTAAAAACTCGAAACATGGTGGAATCACTTACGGTGGTTATTCAGAAAACATCGTGGTAGAAGAAGATTTTGTGCTTCATGTACCCGAAAATATCGATGTAAAAGCTGCTGCGCCATTGTTGTGTGCGGGAATTACAACGTGGTCGCCTTTGCGTCACTGGAATGTAAAATCGGGCGATAAAGTTGGTATAATTGGTCTTGGAGGTTTGGGACATATGGGTGTTAAATTTGCAAAAGCAATGGGTGCACATGTTGTAATGATTACAACATCTGAGTCTAAAGGTGAAGATGCAAAGAAACTTGGAGCTGATGAGGTTTTGATTTCGAAAGATGCAACACAAATGAAAGCGCATGCAAATTCATTTGATTTTTTATTGAATACAATTCCTGTAAAACACGATGTTAATCCATATTTACAATTATTAAAATTAGATAAAACAATGTGTATGGTTGGAGCTATCGAGCCTTTAGATGCTGTTCACGGAGGTTTATTGATTATGAAACGTCGTAATTTAGCAGGATCTTTAATTGGAGGAATCAAGGAAACACAAGAAATGTTAGATTTTTGTGGAGAACATAATATTGTGTCTGATGTCGAAATGATCGATATTCAAAACATTAATGAAGCTTACGAGCGAATGATGAAATCTGATGTGAAGTACCGTTTTGTGATTGATATTAAATCATTGAAAGAATCTTAATCTTAGATATAGAAACAAAAAAATCCGCTTAACGAGCGGATTTTTTTTTGAGTTTTTAAGTTTTATTTCGCAACAGAATCTTTTGTTGTTCCTGCTGGATTTACAGTTTTCGAAGAATCTACCGTAACTCCTTCTACAGAATCTGCCGAAGGAATTTCTGCTTTTTCAACATTTACAGAATCTTCAATAACTGTTGTTGGTTCTCCTACACTTGTTGGTTCTTGTTTACAAGAAATTGCTGTGAAAGAAATCGCTGCGAAAGCGAATAACGCTAATTTTTTCATTTGATTTTTTTGTTTAATCTATTCTACAAATTATTTTTTCTCTGTTGTTGTAGTCGTAGTTGTTTCAACTTTTACAGGAGTTTCTTTTACAACTGCCGAATCTTTGATAACAACAGAATCTTTTCCTACAGAGTCAATTTTTACAGAATCTTCGATTGTTGTAATCGTGTCATTTTTTACTTCTGTTTCAGTTTTTGTTTCTTTCGATCCAAATAAATTACAAGATGTTAGACCAAATGAAGTTCCGATTACTCCTAATACGATTACGTTTAATGCTAATTTTTTCATAACTTTAATTTTTGATATGTTTAATTGATTTTTTTTTCTTGATTTTTTCAATCATTTTGTTGAACCAAAGTTAAGCAGACATCAAAGTTTTTTGAAGTAAAATAGTTGTAAGATGATTGTAATCCAATCATCTAATATTCAACAAATGTTTTATAACAAAAGAAATCATTTAACAAAGCATTAATAAAGAAATACAACTCAACATATCAAAAAAATTATTTTATTTGTAGTTGTATTAAAAGAAAATTTGTAAAATCGAAATTATTTTACAAAATATTGAAAACCAACTTTATAAATTTTATTTTTTTGAGCAAATTTACAGATATAGAAATTTTCGAAATTCTGAAAAAAACGATTTCAAATCGATTTTTGGAAGAAAATTCTGCTCAATCCGAAAATATCTCCGATTGGAAGGGGCAAGAAATTACATCTTTTCAAGACGATTTATTCAATAAAACCAGATCTACTGTTAGTGAAAAATGGTTTTATACGTATTTTAAGTCAGATTTTAAGAAACTTCCGCGTATTGATATGCTCAATCTTTTGGCACAATATTGTGGATATAAAAATTGGGCACACTTTCTTAATGTTCAGAAAATCGAACATTTTGGTCCAAATAAGACTGAAGAATCGACGATTGAAGCAACAGAAAACGAAAATTTTTCATCAGAACATATAATTCCAGAAGAATCTGAAGTAGAGATTCCAGCAGAAGTTAAACCATCAACAGAAAAAGAAATAATTCCGGTAAAAGAGAAAGTTGCTAAAACAAAACCTAAGCTAAAATTGATTTCGATAATAGCAGCAGCAGTTGTTTTGTTGAGCGGAATTGGAGCAACTATTTATTATTCAATTTTTGGTCAGCGAGAATATGAATTTTGTTTTGTAGATTCGGATAGACAAGCTGCAATTACCAATTCTGTTGAGGTTACAATTATTAGAGATGGTTTTACGCCACTTTATTTATCAACGAAAACAGGTTGTATCAAATTCGAATCGCAAAAAGATACAATCAAGATGTTTGTGAGTTCACCTTATTATAAACAAGATACGTTTAAGGTTAATTTGCATCAATATAATCAGCCAGAAAAGCTTTTGTTAGAGCCAGATGATTATAAAATTATGCTGTATTATTATTCGAATTCAGCAAAAGATCTGAAACAACGAATTTCTAAGCTAAATCAAATGATTGCGGATGATGCGTTGATTTATCAAGTGTATGACAATGATTTTTTTGGTGTAGAGATTCTTTCGAAACAACAATATATCAATTTAGTTACAATGCCTACGACATCGTTAAAGAATTTTTCTTTGATCGAATCGGAAAGGAAAAATGGAAAAATTGTGAAATTAAAATTTAAAATCCAGCAAGATGAGAACGATAAGTAAAATAGTTCAGTTTAGCATGATATTGCTGATGAGTGTTTGGATGATATTTTCGTGCAAAGACGATAAATATAAAGGAGATTATAACCCAGAAGCGATAAAAGGTTACAAAAACGAAGCATCGACAGTAAGTAATAAAATGGATTCGGTAGAAGCTGTAAATTTTATTGCAAAACAAAAATTGCGCGAGTTTTTCGAGCTTTCGGCGCTGGCATCTAATACCAATGATACGGTTGTTGATAGTTTGTTGAGAGATCAATTGTTATCTTATTTTCCTAAAAAAGATACGACCGAAATATTTTCGTTATTGAGAGAACTTCGTTCGAAAAAAGTAACATTTACTTCCGTTTCTAAATTTGCAATTTTACCAAAAGATTCAATTACACCAGACTCTATTAAGCGAATTGCGTATACAATTAATTATTTCAATTCGGATAAAAAGTTAATCGAAACCAATAATCATGTTGGGGTATTTGTGTTAAAACAAGAGCCGATCAAATTTCAACGAGAGTTTAAATTCTATTTTAGAACGTTAAATGATAAAAAAGACTCGATTCAGAAAGATTCAATTCCGTCTGGAGTAATACAGAAATCAAGAGGAAAATCGCCGAAATAAGCGTCTTCAATATATTCGATAGGTCTAAAATAAGTTAGACCTATTTTTTTTGAATCAGCTCTACATCTTGCCAAAAACTTATCATAATATCCTCCTCCGTAACCTACACGATTTCCTTTTTTATCGGCAACAAACATTGGAATAAAAATAACATCAATAGCTTTAGAATCAATTTCTGAATACTGAATAGGTTCTGGAATTTGAAGTGAATTTAATACCGTTTCGAAACCTTTTTCTACTTTACAATTAATCATATCATCGCCAATAACCAAAGGCAAAACCACCTCTTTTTGTTGTTGAAATAGCCAATTTATGATTGGATAAGTATTGATTTCGTTATTTTTTTCGATAGGTAAGAAAATATGAAAAGTCTGATCTGTAGAAAAATCTAATTGTTTAATGTGTTCGAAAATTTGATCACTCAAGTTATTCACTTCTTCTTTAGTGAATGATTTTCTCAACGTTCGATAATATTTTCTAGCTTCAGATTTTGTCATTTCTTCGTAGTTTGATACGAAGTTAAGAAATTATCAAAGTAAAAAAGTAGAGAGTAATAAATTCCAATTAATTTAGAAAAACTAAAACAAAAATAAAACAAGCGATTGCCATAAATAGTAATAAGTTTACCGGTTTTACTTTCATTTTACTGAATAAAGACTTTTTGTAAGTTTTGTGAATTCTTTTCGGTTTAGACATTTTATAGTTTATTTGTTTTCTATATAGATGCAAATATGTATAAAAGGTTGCTTATAAAAAAAAAGGGAAACCGTAAATATCTTTTATGAATTTGTATATTAATTAAATAAAATTAAAAAAATAAAAAGTCCATCAAAATTTTGATGGACTTTTATATAGCTAATGTTTTAACCTAAATTTCTTTTACTGTAATTATATTTACAGGGCAAGCTTTGGCAGCACGTTCGCAATTATCTGCGATAGAATGATCAGGGTCTTTCAACGTGTGGAAACCTTTTTTATCAATTGCTTTTAATAAAACAGATTTACCATCTTTTTTTGACATTCTGAATCGTTCTGGTGCTAACTCATAACAATAGTTGCATCCGATGCATTTATCGCGTTGTAACGTAATAATGACCATTGATAACTATTTTTTTAATGAGAATAAGCGCCTTCTTCAACACTATTTTGTTGCGTTCCTGGCTCTTCTACTTTTACTAATTTGTATAATTTATCAGATGGACGAATTCTAAATTCCATCGGAATTGTAATCGAATCACCTTTTTTAGCTGTATCAGATTTTACATCTTCCACCATCATTTCTGTTACCACCATTTCTTTGGCTCCAGTTGTTGGTCCTGTAACTAAAATTAAATCTCCAATTTTCAAATCATAGGCATCAATTACAAATTGACCAATACTTGGTTTTGGGAAGAAATGAACTCCTTTTCCGATATAAACTTTTTTCTGAGTTGCCATAGAACCTGGAACAGCAGACCATTCTCCTAATTTTTGACCTAAATAATATCCAGACCAAAAACCACGATTATAAACAGTTTGCAATAATCCCATCCAGTAATCCACTTTTTCTTTTGAATATGTTTTATCCGCAATAGAATCAATCGCTTCTCTATACGCACGAATTACAGTTGCAACGTATTCTGGAGCACGTCCACGACCTTCAATTTTCAATACTTTTACACCAGCATCAACCACTTCATCCAAAAATTCCATTGTACAAAGGTCTTTTGGCGACATCATGTATTCGTTATCTAATTCGATTTCGAAACCAGATTCTTGGTCGATTACCGTATATTTTTTACGACAGTTTTGTTTACAAGCTCCACGATTTGCAGAAGAATTGTGCGAATGTAAGCTCAAGTAACATTTACCTGAAACAGCCATACACAATGCTCCGTGACCGAAAATTTCGATTTCAACTAAATTTCCACTCGGTCCACGAACATCATCTTTGATAATCTGTTCACAAATCTTTTTCACTTGTTTCAAACTCAATTCACGCGACAATACCATTGTATCAGCAAACATTGCATAGAATTTTACTGTTTCGATATTCGTAACGTTAATTTGTGTCGAAATATGAATCTCAATCCCAATTTGTCTTGCATAAGCAATAACAGATTGATCCATCGCAATAACAGCCGTAATATTTGCTTCTTTTGCTCTGTCCAATAAGTTTTTGATTAAAGATAAATCGTGATCGTATATAATTGTATTTAAAGTAAGGTAAGAACGCACACCTTTTTCTTCACAACGTCTTACGATTTCTGGTAAATCGTCCATTGTAAAGTTTATTGATGCTCTCGCACGCATATTCAACTGCTCAACTCCGAAATATACAGAATCAGCTCCATTATCTAAAGCCGCTTGTAACGATTCGAAATTCCCAGCAGGAGCCATCAACTCCATTTTTCCATCTTTGGTCATACGAAAATTCTGATTTTAAGGTGCAAAGGTACAACAAAAAATACAAGTGATTAAGTTATTTATAATCAAGTTAAATTTTTGAGAATGAATTTACTTTGAAGTTTAAGTTAGTTTTTAGCATAATATTTGTTGTCAAACAATAAATGATATTCCATGAAAAAAATTATTTTATCAAGTATTTTAAGTATCGGTTTATTTGCCTCTTGTGCTTCAACTAAAGAATTGAAACAAGGAGAAGAATTGTTAACAGTTGCTCCAGAAACAAGAGAATGTACCGCAGGAGTTGCAAAAATGCAATGTATGATGGTAAAAGAAGCAAATGCAGCTGAATGGCAATATTTTTATAATCAGATTGAAGGATTTAAGCATGAACCAGGTTATGAATATCAAATTATTGTTTCAAAATCTGAAATTGAAAATCCACCAGCAGATGCATCTTCATTAAAATATAAGTTAGTAAAAGTTGTAAGTAAAAAATTAGCAACAATGAAATAATTTGAATCTACTTCAAAGAATTTCGAGTAATTTTGTAAAATGTTAATAGAAAGTCTTCAAAATCCAAGGATTAAAAACTTGCTGAAATTGCAAGAAAAATCGAGAGAACGTAAAAATCAAGGTTTATTTATTGTGGAAGGAACACAAGAAAATGAATTAGCTGTAAAAGGTGGTTACGAAGCGGTTGAAATTTATATTTGCGAAGATATTTATAACAAATCAATTGATTTTGGACAGGCAAAAGTATTTACAATTACCAAACAAGTTTTTGAAAAGCTTGCGTATAGAAAATCGACAGGCGGAATTATCGGTGCCTATAAAACGAAATCTTCGACATTAACGGATTTACAATTACCAGAAAATGCGTTGGTTGTTGTTTTGGAAGCTGTAGAAAAACCAGGGAATCTTGGTGCAGTTTTACGAACTGGAGATGGAGCAAAAGTAGATGCTGTAATTGTTTGTGATGAAACAGTTGATTTTTTCAATCCGAATGTGATTCGTTCTTCGGTTGGAACATTGTTTACCAATCAAATTACATCAGCAAGTAAAGAGGATGTTTTGGATTTCTTAAAGTCGAAAAATATTCAAGTTGTTTCAACATTTTTGAAAGATGAAACAAAGAATTTATACGAGGCTAATTTTACAAAATCATCTGCGATTATTTTAGGAACTGAAGCAACAGGACTTTCGGACTTTTGGGCTGATCATTCAGATTTGTTGATTAAAATTCCGATGTTAGGTTTTGTAGATTCGCTAAATGTGAGTAACGCAGCAGCGATTTGTGTTTACGAAGCTGTGAGACAAAGACAATAAGAGATAACTTAAAAAAATAAAAG
>NZ_DKSQ01000076.1:0-124703 GCF_002472765.1 Empedobacter sp. UBA7252 | reverse complement strand
CTTTTATTTTTTTAAGTTATCAACCAAATTTTTTCATGCGCTTTGCAGCCTCATTCAACCAAGGTTGATAATTACAGTGTTTTTGTATCGCTTGATAAATTCCGTTGCTATTCGGATCTTTTGGATCAAGTTCATAGATTAATGAATTAATAAATCCGTTTTTTATCGATTGACTTTTGATGTTTTCCAATAAAGTATCTGGGGAAAGACCTTGATATAATTTTTCTTGTAAGTTTGTTAAGACAATATTACGGTAACTCTGATACGTTCTATAATCCTCGTCATTATCTAAATCAATTTCGTCTAATTCTGTCAAAAAATTAACGGGTAATTGTTGTGAAGCAGGATTGTAGTAAGTGTACGAATCCTTGTATATGTACAACAAATTGATAAAATCGTAATTTAAATTCGTTTTTTCTGTTTTGATGAACGAAGAATTAACTTCTAATTTTTCTAAATTTTCGAAAACTTTTTGATGAAACTTTTTGATTTGATTTTTGAAATCTGGCGGAGCAAGTTTAAATAATTCGGTATGTTCAGTTAAGAATTTATCCGTTTTAAAACTTTTGTCAACCAAATAATTGTTTCGATTTTTTCCTATTCCAGAGAATTTGAAATTATTCTCCAAATGTTTTAAATCTGTATTTAGAATCAAACTATCACCTGGAATCAAATAAATTGTAAACTCTTCGCGCTCGATAGAAAGTGTTTTGTAGCCTTCGTCAACTAACTGAAGAGTATCCGAAAAGTTTCCATCAAAATCTAAAGCAAAAGCTTTTTCACGATTATTCAATAATAGATAAATGCTATCTGTTTGCGCATTTGCGATTCGTCCACTAAAGTAGACAAGTTCACCTTTTTCTTTTTTAGGCGAACAACTGTAAATTGTAATTAAAAGTAGTAGGAGAAATCTCCACAACGTCTTCATTTTCATTTTTCTCTCTGCCTCACAAAAGTAGAAAATTATTCTTCGTTTTGATGAATTTCGAAGTAAGAATCTATCTTAAAATTTTCTGGTTTATTTGCTGCCGCAACCGCCAATTTATCAGCTTCTTCGTTCCAATGATGTCCAGCATGACCTTTTATCCATTGAAATTTTACGCGATGAATTTTATAAACCTCTAAAAATCTTTTCCACAAATCAGCATTCTTCTTTCCTTTGAAATTCTTTTGCACCCAACCAAAAACCCAACGTTTTTCCACAGCATCTACCACATATTTAGAATCCGTCACAATAGTAATCTCCGTGTTGGTGAACTTTAGCGTTTCCAAAGCCGTAATAACTGCCAACAATTCCATTCGATTATTGGTTGTTAGTCGAAAACCTTGAGAAATTTCTTTTTTGACTTTTTTCTCGGTTTCCAACAAAATACAACCAAATCCTCCTGGACCAGGATTTCCCAACGACGAACCGTCTGTATATGCTACAATCGCCATGTTTTATGGTTTGTAATTTAACATTGTATCAATTGTTTGACGCGCAACAAAATGATAATTTGGACGCGCATCTTTATAAATATTCTTCGCTAAATCCAATTGATTAGATTCTTTTAAAGCTAAATATAAAGGCTCTAAAAATTTACGACGACCAACATTTACCAAGAATTCTTTTGCATTTGTGTTGACTTTATCGTAATGCATTAAAAATGCTTTTTCGTACCAAGCACATTCAATTTCTGGATTTTTTGAATTTGTAAAATCATAAATAGCATCCAAATAAGCTAAATCTTCTTTCGTGTTTTTAGTCGTATCAATTTGACGAATAAAATGAACCCATTCGTTTGTAGATTTCGTAGATATCGCCACTTTTTTCGGAGCAACTTTATTTCGCCCGTTTTTAATATCTTGCTGTAACTGTGCTTCTGCTAAATCGAATAATTTTGAAGTAGGTTTTTTCAAATCTTTTGGCCAACCTGTGTTATAAATCCATTCTTGAACAAAAGAATCGTCTCCATTTGTCAAATTAGTTTTCAAATACTCCACAAATTTTTCTGTCGTCATCGTTTGGAAAGCGTGCGAAGAAAAATATTGATTCAAGAATTTATCAAATTTTTTACGACCATATTTATCTTCTAACATTTTCAAAAATAAATAACCTTTATCGTACGGAACATCAGAAAAAGCATCATCAGGATTTGCACCTTTCATGTTCACTTTTAATGAAGTATATTTTTCTGGAATATTTTTCATCGACGTTTCCAAATCTTGAAAACCGATTACCGAAATCATATCTGCATAATCTTTTCCTTCTAATTCTTCCATAATTCTACGTTCGAAATAAACTGTAAATCCTTCATTTACCCAGAAATCATCCCAAGTAGAATTCGTTACTAAATTTCCAGACCAAGAATGCGCCAATTCGTGTGCAATCAAATTCGTCATCGAACGATCACCTACAATTGCAGTTGGTGTTGCGAATGTTAAACGCGGATTTTCCATTCCACCAAAAGGAAACGAAGGCGGTAAAACCAATACATCAAATTGTTCCCAAGGATATTTTCCGTACAATTTCTCGGCAGCCGTTACCATTTTTCCCATGTCGGCAAATTCCCACGCAGCAGCTTTCAATAAGCCAGGTTCTGCATAAACTCCCGTTCTGTTATCGATTGGTTGATATTGTACATCACCAACAGCCAAAGCAATCAAATAAGGTGCAATTGGTTGTGGCATTTTGAAGGTATAAATTCCTTCGGAATTTTTTTCTTTTGGATTGATTGCACTCATCAAAGGCAACAAATCTTTTGGCGTTTTTACTTTTGCATCGTACGTTAAACGAACACTTGGTGTATCTTGAATCGGAATCCAAGAACGTGTTAAAATCGCTTGACCTTGTGACAATAAAAACGGATGTTTTTTATCGTGTGTTTGTTGCGGATTTAACCATTGTAAGGCATTTGCATCAGGCGAAGTTTTATAGAAAACTTTTACAATTGTATCATTTGGCGTAACATCAATGATTAAGGCTTGACCTTTAATAGAATCTTTTTCACCTAATTTGTATGTTGTTGTTTTTCCATTCGCTAATAAAACTGAATCAATTATTAGTTTTTCGGTATCTAAAATCAATTGTTTTGCTTGATTATTTTCGAATGTATAAGCCGCAGAACCTTTAATTTGATGCGTATCAAAATCGGTTTCGATATCCAAACTCAAATGTTTGATGCGAGTTTTATCTAAATCAGCAAAAGTTTGATTATCCTTTGCTTCAGTTTCTGTGGTAGAAGTGATTTGTTTATTGCAACTAACCGCCGTTAAAGCCGTTCCTAATGCGATATAAACTAAATTTTTCATTGTTCTAAATCTTTTAAAATCATGTTGTAAGCAGCTTCTTTCAGCGCCACTTTATCGTTTTTTACATTCAAATCTTTCGTTTCGAAAGTCGCCAATAATCGAACTTTTATTTTCCCTGGATATCCTCGAAACCAATTGAATGGAAACATTTTATTAACACCGTGAATCGCCAAAACAGCCAAAGGTGTTTGTGTTTCAATCGCAATGTTAAACGCTCCATCTTTGAAAGGATCCAAATAAATTTTGAATTCTTTGTCGTTTGTAACGCCGCCTTCAGGAAAAATAAAAATACTCAGATTTTTGTCTAACTTTTTCTTTGCTTCGGGATAAACAAGTGCTTTACTACGTGCACTTTTTCGGTCGACAGGGATACAAATTCGTTCGAATATTCGTCCAAAGATAGGGATTTTAAGCAATTCTGCCTTGCCTACAAATACGATTGGATGATGTTTTAGAATAGTCAACATCAACATAATATCCATCACCGAAGTATGATTAGCTATAAAAACATAATTTTCTTTTGGATCGAGTGGAACAAGTTTTTTGTAATCTATTCTAAATCCTGTTCCATACAAAACAAATTTTCCCCAATATCTTATAAATGGGTAGATGTAAGGAAATGTTTTATCGAAGTTTGCTAAAGGTAATACGATAAAAACACCAATTGTTAGGACATAAATTGCGGCTAATAAAATCATCCAAATGCGCCAAATAAGGACGAAGAAACCTGTGATGTATTTCATTGAGTTGGTTTAGTTGGGTAAAGATATGGAGAAAATGAAAACTAAACCTATGTTCCTATTTTTTCAAAAACTTCAAAATGGCTTCATTTAATACTTTTGGTTGCTCGAAAGGAACATAATGTGTCGAATTTGGAATAATCAATAACTCTGCTTTTGAAATATTTTGTTGAATTTCTTTAGTATGACTCTCTTTTACTTCATCTTTTTCTGCAGCAATGACCAATACAGGATTTTGAATTTTATTTAATTCTAGTTTAGTAATTTTTGGTTCATTTAACATCAATTTGATTAAGCGTAAATTCGTATTTTCTGAAGATCTATTTACTAAACTTTTCAAATTCTCAATCAGTTCTTCGCTTACTCCATTTGGATTAAGAACTGCTCCAATTGTTATAATTTTATTAACTAATTCAGGATGTTGAGTATTGATAATTAAAGCTGTGTTTGCACCATCACTCCAACCAACAAGATTTACTTTCTTTAGATTAAGTTTTTGTATCACTTGAAGTAAATCGTTTGAAAATTCTTCATAAGTGTAAGGTGTATTTGTCAAATCTGTACTTCTCCCTTGTCCGCGCGTATCAAGAACAATTACTCGATAATGCTTGGCAAAAAATGGAATTTGTTGATAAAAATCTTCTATACTTCCGTTATTTCCATGTAAAAAAATCAAAGGCTCACCTTGTCCATATTCTTCATAATAAATCTTTGCATCGTTTATGTCAATATATTTTCCTAACTTATTTTTTCCATAAATCAACTTTTTAGCATTCTCTTTATGTTGATAATATGAAATTAATTCTTTTGTTTTTGTATCAATTTCTTCAGGCTTTTCCTCATTTATAGTCAATTTATCTTTTGAATATAAAAGATCTAAGTTGGCGATAAAAACGCCTTCGGAAGCTTCCCAATTACCTTGACTTTGATACCTAAACAATAAATCTTTTGCTAAAGATTTTTTAGCCGAAACACCAAAAACAAAATCTTCTTGATCTAATTTTTTATAACCAACTAATTGTAGTGTTGCAGCAATTTGATCAACATTTTTGAATCGAAATTTATAAGGTGTTAAATTAATTTTTTGCCATCCTGTTGTAGAAGTTTTATAAATAATGTTTTTATCTAAAATGGATTCTACGGGTAACCCATTTTTGACCGAATAAATATTAACTTTCAGCGTTATTTCTTCAAATTTAGAACTTGGAATAATATGAAAATTAAACGCATTCAGTTTTGTATTTGGGTAAATTTCAAAAATATTTCCTTGTTCAATTGTTGGTACATTTTCATCAAACATTTTAGAAAAAGTAAGCATTGGACGAGTTTTTTGACCAATTATTTTTTCTTTCATTTTTTCTGTTTTCAGTGTCACCTCTGACAATGAAATTGATTTTTCAGTTAATATAACAACAGAACTTTGTTGAATATCATGAACCGATTTTGAAGTTAAATTATAACCTGACGCATCAAAAACTAAATGAGTTTTAGTTAAATTTTCGGGAATTTCGATAGAAAATTGACCATTTTCATCTGTAATTGCTCCAACTTCTGAATTTTCTATTCCAATAGAACAGTATGAAATTGGCAAATTATTACTGTCTTTTACAGTTCCTTTCACTTGAATTTGGGCTTGAACGATTGTACAAATACTTAAAATTAATCCAAAAAAATAGTTGCTCATGACTTTGTTGTTTGCTATATGACGCATTGTTTTTAAAAAGGTTACATTAATCGTTTATTAATTATTTCATAAAATTTTCATCTAAAACGTTATCGTAATAATATTGGTTTTGAGATGAGCATGAAATGATTAAATTTGTTAAGGAAAGAATACTAAAAATATTATGGCTTTAAATACAATCAATCCAACAACTACGAATGCTTGGAATGCGTTAGAGAAACATTTTCAAACGATTCAACATACGTCAATCAAAGAATTATTTGCTCAAAATGCAAATCGTTTTGAAGAATTTTCGATTCAATATCCTTCATTATTAGTGGATTATTCGAAAAATAGAATTAATGCAGAAACGATTCAACTTTTGGTTGATTTAGCGAAAGAAATGGATGTTGATACAGCAATTCAGCAAATGTTTGAAGGAGATGTCATTAACGTTACTGAAAAACGTGCTGTTCTACATACAGCTTTACGCAATCGCTCTAATGAAGAAGTTTTGGTTGACGGAAAAGATGTGATGCCTCAAATTAATGAGGTGTTAGATCAGATGAAATCTTTTTCGGAGAAAGTAATTTCGGGTGAATGGAAAGGTTTTTCAGGAAAAGAAATTACAGACGTTGTCAACATTGGAATTGGAGGTTCTGACCTTGGACCTGTGATGGTGACGGAAGCATTGAAACATTATAAAACTCGTTTGAATATTCATTTTGTTTCGAATATTGATGGAACGCATTTAGCAGAAACTTTTAAAGAAATAAATCCAGAAACAACCTTATTTATTGTTGCTTCAAAAACATTTACAACGCAAGAAACGATGACAAATGCGTTTTCGGCAAAAGAGTGGTTTTTGAATTCTGATGCGCAAGAAGCTGATGTAGCGAAACATTTTGTGGCGTTATCGACAAATGCAGAAGGCGTTGCAAATTTCGGAATTGATACAGCAAATATGTTCCAATTTTGGGATTGGGTTGGCGGTCGTTATTCGTTGTGGAGCGCGATTGGTTTGAGCATTGCTTTGGCAGTTGGTTTCGATAATTTCGAAGAATTGTTAGAGGGAGCGCATGAAATGGATGTGCATTTCAAGACAGAAACTTTAGATCAAAATATACCAGTAGTTTTGGCGCTTTTAGGAATTTGGTACAACAACTTCTTTGGTGCAGATTCGGTTGCTTTGTTACCTTATGAACAATATTTATCGCGCTTTGCAGCATATTTTCAGCAAGGAGATATGGAAAGTAATGGTAAATATGTTGGTCGTGATGGAAAAAAAGTAGATTATGAAACGGGACCAATTATTTGGGGAGAACCAGGAACAAATGGACAACATGCTTTTTATCAATTAATCCATCAAGGAACAAAATTAATTCCAGCCGATTTTATTGCAGGAGCTAATTCGTTGAATGTTTTAGGCGACCATCATGCAAAATTATTATCAAACTTTTTTGCTCAAACAGAAGCTTTAGCTTTTGGAAAAGATGAAGAAACGGTTGTTGCTGAATTAGAAAAAGCAGGGAAATCGAAAGAAGAAATTGATTTCTTAACTGCTTTCAAAATTTTTGAAGGAAATCGTCCTACAAACTCAATTTTATATCAAGTATTGACTCCAAAAGTTTTAGGAAATTTAATTGCGATGTACGAACACAAAATTTTTGTGCAAGGTGTTATTTGGAATATTTTCTCTTTTGATCAATGGGGAGTAGAGTTAGGAAAACAATTAGCAAATGTGATTTTACCAGAGTTAGAAAATGATGAACAAGTTACTTCTCATGATGCTTCTACAAATGGATTAATCAATGCTTATAAATATTGGAGAAAATAATTTATCAATATAATTACTAAAAAATCCGCTCAATGAGCGGATTTTTTTATGAATTTTTGTGACCAGTTTCTTTTAAAAATAAGGTTAGAATAATGGCAATAAATATTCCAATGATCCAAAACCAAATTGCTTGATGATAATGTACAGTTTTATCTGTAACATTTACAATTTCGTTTCCATATAATTTAGCAAAAACAGGATTAACTAGAGAAGTTGCACCAAATGTCAAAAAGTTTTGAACTCCAGTTGCAGAGCCTTTTACATAATCTGGATTAGCTTCTTTGATAACCGAATATGGGATCATTGCGACTCCAGAGAAAAGCCCAAAAATGAAAAATGTAACTTTTATTGGAATTAAATCTGAAAGATAAATGAGTTGTAAAAACATCAGGATCATTCCGATACAACCAAAAAGAATAACAGGTTTTCTTTTTCCTATTTTATCCGTTATATAACCCATTAATGGACATCCAACTACCCAGCCTAGTGACGCCATAGCAGCAGTCATAGCAGCATTGTGAGCATCAAAACCTAAGTCTAATTTGAAAAAAGGAACAGCCCAAGTCATGGCAAAAATTGTTGTCGGTATAAATAATAATCCAGAAATAATACCAGTTAACCAAGAATTTGGATTGCTGAAAATAATTTTGAAAGGTTCAATAAAAGAGGTTTGTTTACTTTTTTCGATCTCTTCTTCAGACGATTTTGGAGTTATGAACAGCATTGCTACAGCTGGAATTATACATAAAACTCCAGCAATTATCCAAAATGTTTTATATCCAAAACCATTTTCTAATAATGGCGCAACCACAAATTGTCCTGCCGCTCCACCAAGCATTCCTATACATTGAGAGAAGCCTATTGCTGTTGCTAAAGATTTTGATGAGAATCCTTTGGTTGCTAAATAGACACAACCAGGAAAAGCAAATGCGCTACCTGCTCCTTGTAATAATCTGCCTGTTGTTCCAGCGAATTGGGAGGAAGCGATAAATAAAATACATCCTATTCCGAGTATAAAACATCCTGCAAACATCGAATATCTTGCACCAAATTTGTCTAAAAATATTCCAGCAATTAAAGCGAATATCGAATAGGTGTAATAATATGTTCCAATGAGAGAAACTAAATTTTCTTTAGAAATGTTGTAATTCTGAGCCAAATCTGTGATCATTAATGAAGGCGCAGAACGAGTTGCGTAATCAATGAAATAAAAGATTAAGCCTAAAACCCATGCAATGATGAAAAGTTTTTTACTTGATTGTGTGATAGATGATGGTTGATTCATTATAAATCTTTTAAATGTTTATAATTGGATTTAATCGTTTCCATTACCTCATTCATTTTTCCACCTAACATTAGTTTCGCCATAGATTTTGTCATTCCAATCATTTGATCAAGATCTACTTTTGGAGGCATTGCTAAAGCGTTTGGATTTGTAAATACATTTAATAAATACGGTCCATTATGCGCAAAAGCTCTTCCGATTGCATCAGGTAAATCATCAGGATTTTTAACCGATTCGCTTTCTATTCCCATTGCTTTTCCAATCAAAGTAAAGTCAGGATTTTCCATATCTGTTTCATTGTCAGGTAAACCAGCAACTTCCATTTCCAATTTGACCATTCCTAATGTTCTATTATTAAAAATAATTAGTTTAACAGGTAGATTATATTGTTTGATGGTTGCTAAATCTCCTAATAACATTAAGATTCCACCATCTCCACACATCGCAATAATTTGTCTATCAGGATATGCCATTTGTGCACCAATCGCTTGAGGCATTGCATTTGCCATAGAACCATGATTAAAAGATCCTAACATTTTCCTTTCCCCCGTACCCGTTATATAACGTGCTCCCCAAACACAACACATTCCTGTATCAACTGTAAAAATAGCATCTTTTGTAGCTAACTCATCTAATAAATAAGCTGCATATTCGGGTTGAATGGCATTTTCTTTTCCTTTTTCATGAACAAATGTCATTTTGCTTTCAAGAACTTTCTTGTACATTTCTAATTGACTATCCAAAAAATCTTTGTCTTGCTTAGGTTCTAATAACTCAATTAATTCGTTAATTGTTTCTTTTGCATTTCCGACTAATCCTAAATCAATTTTAGCTCTTCGTCCAAGTTTAGAGCCATCTGAATCAATTTGAATGATTTTTTTATCTGTTGGAATAAAATCTTTATAAGGAAAATCGGTACCAATCAAAATAATTAAATCAGCTTTGTGCATAGCATGATAAGCAGATGGTTGACCAAGTAATCCTGTCATTCCTATTTCATTTGGATTATTGGGTTGAATACTCATTTTTCCTTTGAACGAATATCCAACTGGAGCATGCAAATGACGAGAAAGTTTTATAACTTCTTCATTTGCTTGAGATGCGCCAATTCCACAGAATAAGGTAATATTATTAGCATCATTTATAATAGAAGCAGCTTCTCTTAATTCAGTTTTATTTGGAGTAATAATAGGTTGATTGAAATAGAAATTCGAGGTATAATTACTTTCAACGGCTTCCATTTCTGCAATATCTCCTGGAAGTCCAATAATTGCAACATCTTTTTTTGAAATAGCATGTTGTATTGCTGTTTGTACCATTCTAGGAACTTGTTCTGCTCGAGTTATAATTTGATTATAACAACTACAATCATCAAAAAGTTTAATAGTATTCGTTTCCTGAAAATAATCTGTACCAAATTCTATTGTAGGCAGAGTAGAGGCAATTACAACTAAAGGAGTTCTTGATTTATGCGCTTCATAAACTCCGTTAATCAAATGTACATGACCAGGACCAGAACTTCCAGCGCAACATCCAATCCCATTCAATTCTGATTCGGCAGTAGCAGCTATTGCTCCAGCTTCTTCATGTCTTACATGAACCCAATCAATTTTGTCACTTTGTTTAACTGCAATATTAAAAAAATTGAGACTATCACCAGTTACTGCATAAACACGTTTTATATTCGCTTTTTCTAGTAATTCTACAATTTGATGTGCTACATTCTTTCCCATAATAAAGTATTTTTTTGATTGTGACTAACAAGTTATGAAATTATAGGATAAAAATGTTTAAAATAAGTGTTAAATATTTGAATATTAAATTGTTGAAAAACAAAAAAGCCTGTTGAAAAACAGGCTTAAAATTAACACATGAGGACAAAATTTACTCTACTAAATCTTATACGTACATGAATATTTCAATATTTGTGCCAAAACTATATTTGACATAAAAAATAATTGCACAATCTATTTAACTGCTTTAATTTTTCCATTCATTGTTGCAAAATGTCCTGGGAAAGAGCATAAAAAATCATAAGTACCTTCTTCTAAGGTAAATTTGATTTGATCATTTTCTTTACCACCTAACAATTTTGTGTGCGCAATAATTTCTGATTGTAATTCTGTCGGAATATAATCTGTCGCCTTAGCAGAAGCCGCTGTATTTGCAAAAGCAGAAGCATCAGAACCTGGTTTTAACAAAATAAAATTATGTCCCATTGCTTCTTTTGACATTTCACCAGCATTCATTAAGATTAAAGTTACTTCTTCACCAGCTTTTACTGTAAATTCAGTTTTATCGTAGCGCATATCATCACTCGCTTTCAAAACAATATGATTGTTTGTAGCAGGCGTAGCTGTAGAAGTTTCAGCATCTTCTGATGGAGCTGTACTATAATCTATTTCTGGTTGAGTTGATTCATCTTTCTTAGAATCTCCGCAGCTCATCATCAAAATTGCCGCGAAACTCATCAAAGCTATTTTTTTCATTATTTCAATTTTTTGTTTGATGTAAAAATAATGAAATTCAGTAACTTAAAAAAATTTACTCAGTCTAAATAGAACTGATTTTAAACAGATAAATTTCTAAGGAATATCCAAATATTTGTGTGTTTGTAAAGAATAACGCCATTTTGGATTTTCTTTTACATATTCCACAATCAATGGAAGGTTTTTGTTGCGTTTGCTCCACTCTGTTTGTAAGAAAAGCGTACAATCTTTTCCAACTCGAGCAGCTTGTTCTTCAGCAAATTGAAAATCGTGATTATTGAACACAATACATTTCAATTCATTTGCAGCTTCGCAAACTTCGTCTAACGGCAACATTAATTTCTTAGGAGAAAGACAAACCCAATCAATTTCTCCGCTCAACGGATAGGCACCCGAAGTTTCAATATGGATTCTTGCACCTTTTTCGTGTAGTTTTTTTGTCAAATAAGTCAAATCCCACATTAAAGGTTCTCCTCCTGTAATGATGATTGTTTTGGCTTGAGAAGTTGCCAAATCCACCAATTCATCCACATTAGTTAAGGGATGCTTTTCAGCATCCCAACTATCTTTTACATCGCACCAATGGCAACCAACATCACAACCTCCTAATCGAATAAAATAAGAAGCCACACCTGTGTACATTCCTTCACCTTGAATTGTGTAAAAATGCTCCATAACAGGCAATAATTTCCCTTCTTGTATCAATTGTTGTTCTTCTGCAGTTGTTGATGCAATGTGTATCATAATTTTATTTTTTGTTGTTGTATGCCAACAATGTGTTTTTTAATAACATAGCGCGTGTCATTGGTCCAACTCCTCCTGGAACTGGCGTTATCCACGATGCTTTTTCTTTTACATTATCAAAATCTACATCACCAGCTAATCTAAATCCTCGTGGATTAGTTTCGTCATCAACGCGTGTAATTCCTACGTCAACGATAACCGCTCCAACTTTTACCATATCAGCTTTTAAGAAACCAGGAACACCTAATGCAGTGATCACAATATCAGCTTCTTTTGTAAATTGTTCTAAATTTTGAGTTTTCGAATGAGTTAATGTTACTGTACTGTTTCCAGGATTTCCGTTTTTACTCATCAAAATACTCATTGGGCGACCAACGATGCGAGAACGACCAATCACAACTGTATGTTTACCAGCTGTATCAATGTTGTAACGCTCTAACATTTCCATAATTCCGTAAGGTGTAGCAGGTAAAAATGTTTCCATTTCTAACGCCATTTTACCAAAATTCATCGGATGAAAACCATCTACATCTTTCTTAGGATCAATTGCATTGATAACCGCTTCTTGATCGATGTGTTTTGGTAATGGCAATTGCACGATAAACCCGTCCAATGTATCATCATTGTTCCATTTTTCAATTTCTGCAATCAAATCTTCTTGAGAAATTGTATCAGGCAAACGTAATTCTGATGACTCGAAACCTACAAAATGACAATCCTTGATTTTATTGTCAACATAGGTCTGAGAAGCACCATTACTTCCTACTAAAATTGCACCCAAATGTGGTACACGAACTCCTTGGTCCTTGTAATTCTGCACCAGCTCCTTGATCTCTTGTTTGATCTCTTTTGCCAGTTTAATACCGTCTAAAATTTGCATTGTTTTGTTGTGTTTGCGCAAAGATACGGACAAATTGGAAAATAAATCATTAAGTTTTGAGTTGATGATTTTCTGATTAAATAGAAAAACCACTTCGTTGTGAAGTGGTTTTAGCATTATTGATATTTTTTCTGCGATTCTTTTAAGTAATTAAAAACTTGTGTTGTGTTCATTTTTTTTAGAATTTATATTAAAAATAAACATGCCAGTTTCGAAATTGAAATAATAATCTTTTTCTCCATTTTTCAATTGAAACCATTCCAACAAACCATTTGTAAGATTAACACCAATCCAATTGATTTGTGAAGTTTTCAGATCGAAAATAAAATTATCATTCGGATTATTTGTGGTGATATAATGTGTTTTGTCGTCCAAAACATATAAAACACCACTTCCTTGAAACGCTTTCATTTTTAAGAATTTTGATTGTAGATTTCCAAAGTTATAACGCAAAACTGCTTTAAATTCTACATTTGGAGGAACTTGTGTTAACAAAGCATTTTGTTTCTTTTCGCGTGATTTACTTGCCCAAAAAGTTATTCCAAGAAGTAGTGCAAATGGAGAAAAAAACAAAATAATGATGATAGTAATGAAAGAATGTTATCCATAGTAGGTTGATTTAGGTTGTGTTAAGATACAAAAAAAAAGCTGTTAGTTTTCTAACAGCTTTTTTGAAATTTTATAAAGTTTGATTTTATTACAAATTACTCATTTTTTCTTCTACAACTTTTCGTTCTTGTACAATCAAATGATCTTCTTCTGTCGGAAATTGAAAAATTCCAGAATTGATGCTTTCAATGCGTTTCAAGACTTCGTAAGATGCTTTTGCTTTTGTAAAATCTTCTCGATTGAGATAAATACGAATCGCTTTCATAAACGTCAAAATATTTTTCTTTTTCAATTCATCTGCCAACAAAAATTGATCGCGTTCTTCGTTTGCTTCCAATAAAGTCGACAAATTATTATCATCAATTTTGTAATACGATTGTAACATTTGATTGAAAATAATCAAAAAACCTTCATCTGCATTTCCAACTTCTAACGAAATGATTCGAGCCAATGTTTTGTTTAATTCTTGAATATATTTTGAAATAAAATCTTGTTTAATCATCTTAATCTAATTTTTTAGACAACTTTTCGAAAGTTTTTTTTGCGTTTTTATCTTCGTATAAAATCTTATGAACAGCGTTGATAATTGGCGCTTTTATTTGGTATTGCTCATTCATAATTGCCACACCTTTTGTCGCATAGTAACCTTCGGCAACCATATTCATCTCCAAAATAGCAGATTTTACGGTGTAACCTTTTCCAATCATATTTCCGAACATTCGATTTCGTGAAAAGAACGAATATCCTGTTACTAACAAATCGCCTAAATAAGCCGAATCGTTAATTTTACGCTTCATTGGACTTGCAGTTTTTAAAATATGATTCATTTCTCGAATCGCATTACTCATCAAAACTGCTTGGAAATTATCTCCATAACCCAAACCATGCGCTATACCTGCTGCAATCGCGTAAATATTTTTCAATACCGCGCCAAATTCAGTTCCGTAAATATCGTTTGAAAGTTTCGTTTTGATAAAATCACATGCTAAACAATCCGCAACAACTTGTGCTTTGTTTTCGTCTTGCGCCGCAATTGTTAAATAAGAAAGACGCTCCAAAGCAACTTCCTCAGCGTGACAAGGACCACTTACAATTCCTAATTGTTCTTCTTTTACATCGAATTTATCAAACAAATATTGTCCAACCAATTGATAATGATCTGGAATAATTCCTTTGATTGATGTTACTACAAATTTATCTGTCAACGGAACAGTTAATTTACTTAAACAATCGGCAACGTAAATAGATGGCACAACCAAAAAGATTATATCCGAATTCATGACAACTTCGTTGATATCCGTTGAAATTTTAAGCTTTTCTGACTTAAATTCGACATCAGTTAAATAATTTGGATTATGTCTATTTCGCTCCAAATATCCTTTTACGTATTCATCTTTTACCCACCAGTTGAAAGTTTCAAGGTTTTTATTCAGCATTTTTGCAATCGCAGTTGCCCAGCTTCCATTCCCTATTAATCCAACTTTACGATTAGATAACTCTATCATAATATATGTATTGAATAGACAAAGTTAATTAATTTGTAGCTTAGGTATTTTGAATTTTACGAAAAGAAACTCAATTTTGTAAAAATTTTAACGACTTTGTATAAAAAGCTTTTTAGTGAGACCATTATCTACGGTATTGGCTCTATATTGCCGAGGGTAATTATTTTAGCATTGAATTTTTTTATTATCAAGCAAGTTGATAATTCAGATTTTGCAATGTTTTCTCAATTATATTCTGCGGTTTCTTTCCTGAATGTCATTTTAACATTTGGTTTCGAGACTGCATTTTTCCGTTATGCAACCGAAGAAGGAATGTATCAAAAAGTGTTGAATACAGCTTTTTGGTTTATGGTGATGAGTTCTACTGCAATGCTCGTTTTAGTTTTTCTTTTTTTACAACCTCTGGCAGATTCTGCAAATTATAGCGATCACCCAGAATATATTTTGTGGTTTGCGTGGATTGCTTTTTTTGATGCAATTTGTGTGATCCCTTTTGCAGTTCTACGTTTTAAAAATCGACCAATATTATATACAACAATTCGCGTAATTCAGAATGTTTTTCAAGCAGTTTTGACAATTGGTTTGTTGTATTATGTTTCGAAAGATTTTATGCTAGGTTTAGGTTTTGATAATGCGATTTCCTATCCTTTTATAGCGAATTTATTAGCGAGTATTTTAGGATTTGTATTATTAATAGGCGTTGTACGTCATGTTCAATTCAAATTTGATCAATCACTTTTCAAACAAATGTTTTTGTACGGTTATCCGATTATGATTGCTGGTTTGGGGTATATTTTAAATGAAAATTTCGATAAATTAGTTCAACGACAATTAATAGATCCAGCAGCAGCGGGTTCTTATGGTGCTTGTTACAAATTAGCAACATTAATGACGCTTTTCGTTACAGCTTATCGAATGGGAATAGAACCATTTTTCTTTAAAGTTGCCAAAAAAGGAGATGCAAAACAGACATACGCGAATATTTTGTTCTTTTTCAGTATCATTTGTAATATTGTAATTCTTGGAATTTTAGCAAATATTGACTGGATTAAGAAAATATTTGTTCCAAATTCAACGTATTGGAATGCTTTAGATATTGTCCCAATTATTTTAATTGCGAATTTATTTTTCGGAATTTATTATAACCTTTCAACATGGTACAAAGTAACGGATAGAACAAGTATCGGAACTATAATTTCATTGGTTGGTGGTGCGATTACTATTATTTTGAATGTTTTTTTATTGCCAAAATATGGTTTTATGGTTTCTGCCTGGACAACTTTATTGGCGTATGGTGTAATGATGGTGATTTCGTACATTTGGGGTCAGAAAGTTTATCCGATTCCGTATAAAGTCAATAAAATTGTACTTTACATGGGAATTGCAATTGCTTTAGCATGTACAAATTATTACATTCTCGATTCTAATTTGATTATTGGTAATCTGATTCTTATCGTGTACATTGCGTTTATTGCGTTTGCGGAAAAAAATACACTTAAAAAACTAAGAAAATAAAGATGAAAGTAAAAGTTATCAACATCTCGAAACACGCTTTACCAGAATATAAAACAGCTTTATCGGCTGGAATGGATTTAACAGCTAACATTGATGCACCAATCGAATTAAAACCTTTGGAAAGAAGATTAATTCCAACAGGATTGAGCATCGAATTACCAGCAGGTTACGAAGCACAAGTTCGTCCTCGTAGTGGAATGGCGTTAAAATATGGTTTAACTTGTTTGAATTCTCCTGGAACAATTGATGCAGATTATCGTGGAGAAATCGGTGTTATTTTAGCTAATGTTTCAAACGAAGCCGTTACAATCAACGATGGGGAGCGTATTGCACAATTAGTGATCGCGAAACACGAAACGGTTGAGTGGGAAGAATCTAACGCTTTAAATGAAACTGAACGCGGAGCTGGAGGTTTCGGAAGTACAGGAAAACAATAATTTTTTTGTCATTCTGAGCTTGTCGAAGAATCTAAAAAAGAAGTAATTCAATTATAAAATATCAATCTAACAAAAAATATTTTTAGAAATAAAATGAAAATTATTATCCCAATGGCAGGACGTGGTTCACGTTTACGCCCTCATACATTAACAACACCAAAACCATTAATTCCAATTGCAGGAAAACCAATCGTGCATCGTTTGGTAGAAGATATTGCGAAGGTTTGTTCAGAAAAAATTGACGAAATTGCTTTTGTAATTGGTGATTTTGGAGCTGAGGTTGAAGCTGATTTAATTGCAATTGCAGAAAAATTAGGAGCAAAAGGAACAATTTGTCATCAATTGGAGCCGCTTGGAACAGCGCATTCTATTTGGATGGCAAAAGAAGCTTTGGATGGACCAACGGTTGTGGCGTATGCAGACACATTATTTCGTGCAGATTTCAAATTAGATATGGAATCGGATGGCGTTGTTTGGGTAAAACAGGTCGATAATCCTTCGGCTTTTGGCGTTGTGAAATTAGATGATAACAGTGTTATTACAGATTTCGTTGAAAAACCAAAAGAATTTGTTTCGGATTTGGCGATTATTGGGATTTACTTTTTCCGTGATGGACAAAAGTTATATAAAGAAATTGAATATTTATTAGAAAATGATATTCAAAAAGGTGGAGAATATCAATTGACAGATGCATTAGAAAATATGCGTGCTGCAGGTGATAAATTTACGCTTGGAAAAGTGGACGAATGGATGGATTGTGGTAATAAAGCGGTTACAGTTGACACCAATACACGTGTGTTGAATCTGGATAAAGAAGATTTCAAAACGATTCATTCTTCTGCAAAAATTGACAATTCATTAATCATTGAACCATGTTTTATTGGAGAAAATGTCGTGATTAAAAATTCGAAAATCGGACCTTTTGTTTCATTAGGAAATGGAACGGTTGTTGAAAACTCGAATATTGATAACAGTTTGATTCAAGAAAATTCAATCATCAGTAATGCAAATCTTACAGATACAATGATCGGAAACAATGCCAAATATTATGGTGTTTCGCGAAGTATCAGTTTAGGAGATTATTCAGAATTGGATTTCAAATCACACAAAGCATAAAAATTATGATTAAAAAATTAACGTATATCTTTTGTTTAGGGGTTCTTGCAACAGCTTGTAACACTCAGAAAGCAGCAAAAGTAGATAAAGATAATACAGAAGTTGTTTCGGCTTCTTCAAAAATTATTCAGCAAACCTTGTCAAAAAAATCATCATTCAAAGATTTGACGATTAAGGCAAAAGTAACAGCAGATTTAGAAGAGATTTCTGGAGATGCAAACGCTACAATTGCTGTGAAAAATGGGCAAAAGATATGGGTTAATGCAACAAAATTTGGATTTACAGGTGCTCGCGCATTGATTACGCCTGATGGTTTTTCAGCTTTTGAAAAGTTAGGTGGAACATATTATGAAGGAGATTTTTCTATTGCAAATAAATTATTGAAAGTTGATTTTGTCGATTATCAAAAATTACAAAATTTGATGTTAGGAAAAGTTTTCGTTGATCTAAATCCAACAGATTATACAGCTACTTTTACAAATAATCAATATACGATTACATATAATAAAAATCAAGCAATTGCGACTTCTCCAAAAGAAGGCGAATACATACAAACATATGTTTTTGATAACGGTTTCCGATTGAAAGAAGCACATCTGAAAGATCCAAAACGAAAAATGGAAGTTGATTTGGCTTACGACAATTGGGTAAAAGCTGGAGCAGAGGAATTTCCGAAAAATGTTAAAATTATTATAAAAGAGAAAAAAACGCGTCAAATAGACTTGGAATATAATAGTTTTACGTTTCAGGAAACGAACACACCGTTCTCAATTCCAGATGGGTATAAGAAAAAAGAAATAAAATAATGAAGTTTGTTTTATCAACTGTACTTTTAACGTTGTCATTATCAGTGTTTGCGCAGGTTCCGTACAATAAAGCGAACTTACAAAAACAGAATGCTCAGCTTAAAAAAGAGATTATAAACTTAAACAAACAACTCGAGGTTAATAAGCAAAATTCGAAGTTAAATGTTGATTTTGTGCAGAATTTGACGAAAAAAATTCAGGTACAAACAAAATTAGTTAACAACTTATCGAAAGAAAAACGCTTTATCGAGGACGAAATTTATTTAATTCAATTAGAGATTAATAAACTTTCGCGCGAGTTGGTTGAGCTAAAAAAAGACTACAAACAGGTTTTGGTTCGAGCATATAAGAACAAATCTGTTGAAAATAAATTACTTTTTGTGCTTTCTTCTAAAAGTTTGGGAGAAGCATATCGTCGTATCAAATATTTAGAAAAATATTCGGCTTTTCAATTAGGACAAGCAAATGAAATTATCGGTAAACAAACTGATATTCAGACGAAAAAAGCAAAAAAAGAAAAAGCGAAAGACGAAAAAGAAAAAGTACTTTCTCAGCAAACTTTGTTTAGTCAAAATCTTGAAAAAGAACGATTAACAAAAGAGAAAGCGGTCGAAGAATTCCGTAAAAACGAAGGTGTTATTGCTGCTGAAATTAATGCAAAAGAAGCACAACAACGCCAAATTGATGCACAGATTAAAGCAATTATTGAAGAAGAGATTCGACAAGCGAAAATTCGTGCAGAAAAAGATTTAAAAGATTGGAACGAAGCCAAACGAGGAAATACAATTGCATCTTATAATGAGTATTTAAGAGATAACCCAAAAGGAGATTATGCGAAATCAGCTCGTACAGCTATTTTAAGAATTGAAAATGATGCCAAAGCATGGAATATTGCACGTTCAGCGCATACAAAACAAGCGTATCAATCTTATTTAAATCATCATCCAACAGGAAGTTTCGTATCTACAGCAAAAACAGAAGTTGCTAAATTTGAACAATTAGAACGCGAAGCTGAAGCAGAACGTCAACGCATCATTGCACAACGTAAAGCAGAAGAAGATGCTCGTCTAAAAGCTCAA
The DNA here is from genome assembly GCF_002472765.1 of Empedobacter sp. UBA7252. Lineage (NCBI taxonomy): Bacteria > Pseudomonadati > Bacteroidota > Flavobacteriia > Flavobacteriales > Weeksellaceae > Empedobacter > Empedobacter sp. UBA7252. The sequence goes on along the minus strand of NZ_DKSQ01000076.1, from coordinate 104,707 downwards.
AAAGAAGAAGATTCTCGTAAAATTGCAGCAGCTAAAGCTGAAGCTGAGCGTAAAGCGAAGATAGAAGCTGAGCAGAAAGTTGTTGTAAAAGTGCCAGAAAAAGAACGTGTTGTAAAAGTTGATGCAGTAAAACCGGCTGAGACTTTTGCAGAACGTCCAGATTCTGAAGGTATTTCGGGAGAATTCTCATCAAACAAAGGTCGTCTACCTTGGCCTGTTGATAAAGGAACGGTTGTAAGTAGATTTGGAGCTAATTCACACCCAATTTTATCTAATATTACAACTATGAATAGCGGTGTTGATATTTCGAGTTATCGCGGTGCTCATGCGCGTGCAGTTTATGAAGGAGTCGTTACAAAAGTGATGGCTGTACCAGGAGGAAATAAATCTGTTTTAATACGCCATGGATCTTATTTCTCTGTGTACACAAATTTATCAAGTGTAAGTGTTTCGCAAGGAGATGAAATAAAACGAGGTCAATCTATAGGAATAATTGATACAACTCCTAATGGTGAAACAGTCATGAATTTCCAAATTTGGAGCGGAATAACAAAACAAAATCCTGCTTCTTGGGTAGCGGGAATGTAATAAATTAATTATATATTTGCATTAAAATCAATTCAGTATGGGATTAGGAGGTAAAGAATGGATCGTAATCGTACTTGTTGTGTTATTATTATTCGGAGGAAAGAAAATTCCTGAATTAATGAAAGGATTAGGTTCTGGATTAAACGAATTCAAGAAAGCAACAAAAGATGATAACAAATCAGAAGCTACAGAAAGTACTTCTGACAAAAAAGAAAATTAAAATATATTTTTAATTAGATAATAGAGCATTGTAGTTGCGTATACAATTACAATGCTTTTATTTTATAAACTAAAACAAAACATGAAATTCACAGATAAAGCTTGGTCTATTTTTAATCAAAGTATCAATGATTATCACAAATATGATGATGTAAATCGTCAAATCGAAAATCCATATAGCGAAGAAGATTTAATCGCTCATTTATTGTACAAAAAAAATTGGATTGATACAGTTCAATGGCATTTAGAAGATATTATTCGTGATCCACAAATTGATCCAGTAGAAGCATTAAGCTTAAAACGTTGGATTGATAAATCAAACCAAGAACGTACAGATATGGTAGAATATGTGGATAGCTGGTTTTTACAACAATATGCGAATGTAGAAGTAAAAGCAGATGCAACTTACAATACAGAATCTCCTGCGTGGGCTGTAGACCGTTTTTCTATTTTATCGCTTAAGGTTTATCACATGAAACAAGAGGTAGAACGTGAAGATGCAACACCGGAGCATAAAGCAGCTTGTCAAGTGAAATTAGATGTTTTGAATCAACAACATCAAGATTTATCAACAGCGATTGAAGAATTGTTGGCTGATTTTGAAGCAGGTAAAAAATACATGAAAGTGTATAAACAAATGAAAATGTATAATGACGAGGATTTGAATCCAGTTCTTTATGCAAACAAGAAATAATTTTCAGAAAAATTAATAAAATATAGAAAACTCATCTTTTTTAGATGAGTTTTTTTATTGCCTACAAATGTGTTAATTTTATCTAATCAAAATATTAGAATGAAAAAACTTCAAACTAAAATTTTAGAATAATTATAAAGTTGAAATTACCTCGTATTGAAAAATATGAGGTAATTTTATAATTACTGTAAAATTTCACACATGAAGAAAAATTATTTCAAACCCTTACTTTTAGGAATAAGTTTATTCTCGATTTCGGTTTTTGGTCAACAAGAAAAACCAAAATACGATTATCAAGAAGCTTTCAAACCATTTTTTTATCAGAATAATGCAACAGAAACTCGTTCGGCGAGTGGAAAACCAGGTCATAATTATTGGCAAAATCGTGCAGATTATAATCTGAATGTTAGTTTGAATGAAGAAAAAAATGAAATTTCGGGAACATCTGAAATTACATATACCAACAATAGTTTTGATGATTTAGACTTTTTGTGGTTACAATTGGATCAAAATTTATTCAAAAAAGAATCTCGAGGAAGTGCTTTATTACCGATTTCTGGAAGCCGTTATGGTGATTCAACTTCTGAATTTGAAGGAGGTTATAAAATTAAATCTGTTCAAATAGACGGAAAAGAAGCGAAATACACTGTTTCGGATACACGCATGCAAATTGATTTGATTAATCATTTGAAAGCTCGTGGAGGAAAAACAAAAATAAAAATCGAATATTCATTTGTTTCACCAGATTATGGAGCCGATAGAATGGGTGTAGAACCAACTAAAAATGGAAAGATTTTTACGATGGCGCAATGGTTTCCTCGCATGGCGGTTTACGATGACATCATGGGATGGAATACATTACCATACTTAGGACCAGGAGAATTTTATCTGGAATATGGAGATGTAACAGCAAATATTACAGTTCCGTCTACGCATTATGTGGTTGGTTCAGGAAAATTATTGAATGAAAACGAAGTCTACTCGAAAGAAGAAGTGAATCGTTGGAACAAAGCAAAAGCGAGTGATAAAACCGTTATTATTCGTTCTGCTGATGAGGTAAACAAAGCGACAAAAGTTGCAAAAGGAACAAAAACGTGGAAATTTAAAATTCAGAATACACGTGATTTTGCTTGGGCTTCATCATCTTCGTTCATCTTAGATGCAGCAAAAATTAATCTTCCAAGTGGTCAAAAATCGTTGGCAATTTCGGCTTATCCAGTAGAAAGTGACGGAAATGATGCTTGGGGAAGATCGACAGAATATACAAAAGCTTCTATTGAGCATTACTCGAAACAATGGTTAGAGTATCCTTATCCAGCGGCGACAAATGTGGCAGGAAATGAGGGTGGAATGGAATATCCCGGGATTGTTTTTTGTCATATGACTTCGAAAGGTGAAGGACTTTGGGGTGTTACAGATCACGAATTTGGACATATTTGGTTCCCGATGATTGTTGGTTCTAATGAGCGTGTTCATGGTTGGATGGACGAAGGTTTTAATACGTTTATCAATGATATTTCGACGAAGAATTTCAACAATGGCGAATATTACAAAAAGCAATCTGCACAACGAATGGCGGGTTATTTATTCAGCGATAATCTTGAGCCTGTAACGACTCAACCAGATAATATGCGCGAAAGAAATATCGGTGCATTGTTGTATTATAAGCCAGGTGCTGGAATGAAAGTTTTGCGTGAAACAATTTTGGGTGAAGAAAAATTCGATAAAGCATTGCGCCAATACATCAAATATTGGGCATATAAACATCCAACGCCAGAAGATTTTTTCCGCACGATGGAAAATGTTTCAGGAGAAGAATTATCTTGGTTTTGGAGAGGTTGGTTCTTGAATAAATGGACAATCGATCAAGGGATAAATAGCGCTAAATATGTGGATGGAGATTACAAAAAAGGCTTGGTATTAAAAGTTGAAAACTTTGGTCAATTACCAATGCCAACAACCGTTCAGGTTAATTTCAAAGACGGAACTTCGGAAGAGGTAAAATTACCAATCGAAGTATGGAAGCGTAATACAGAATGGACATTTAAAGTACCATCTACAAAAGAAGTTGCTACTGTAAAATTAGATCCAAATGGAGCTTTACCAGATAATGATTTGAAGAATAATACATTCAATATGGCGGATGTAAAACCTGTTGAAAAGATTAATCCAAAAGAATACGAAGGTACATTTACGAATAAACAAATTAATTCAGAATTTGTGTTGAAAGCTGAAAACGATAAATTGAATTTAGTTTTTGGTGGACAAACTATTCCATTAGATTATCAAGGTGATGGTAAATTTGTGAATGAACAAGGCGGTTTGGAGTTGACTTTTGCAAAAGATAAAAAGACATTTTCTGTAGAAGAAGCTGGACAAAAGTTTGAGTTTACAAAGAAGTAAATTTGTTCTAAATTTTCATACTGAACTCGTTTCAGCATCACATCATAAAATATAAAAAACCACTTCATAAGAAGTGGTTTTTTGTTGATTATTATTTTTGAGATGTACCTTCTGGTTTTAAGTACAAATCGAAGTAATCTGTAATTTTTTGCATCAAATGAACACGGTCTTTACCGCGAACATTGTGCTCGTGACCTGGATAAACAAAGTAATCCATTTGTACACCATTTTTCACTGCTTCGCGAATAAAATCAATTGAATGTTGCCAAACAACCACATTATCTTGCGCTCCGTGAATCATCAATAATTTACCCTTTAAGTCTTTTACACGGTTAATTAAATTCGTGTTTTTGAAACCTTCAGGATTATCTTGTGGCGATTCCATGTAACGTTCCGTATACATAATTTCGTATTGCGTCCAATCTAAAACTGGTCCACCAGCAACACCAACTTTGAAAACGTCAGGTTTACGTAACATGAATGATGTTGTCATAAATCCACCATAAGACCAACCATGAATTCCCATACGTTCCGCATCTACGAAAGGTAAAGTTTTCAAGAAATCGACACCTTTCATTTGGTCATTCATTTCTGTAGTTGCTACATTTCCGTGAATCGCTTGTTCAAATTTAAGACCTCTATTCGCCGATCCGCGTCCGTCCATTGTAAAGACAATATAACCTTTTTCCGCTAAATGATCGTACCAAAGATTTCCTGTTGCAGGAAAACGATTTGTGATTAATTGCGCGTGAGGACCATTGTACAAATAAACGATAACTGGATATTTTTTCGAAGAATCAAAGTTTGTTGGATAGATTAATTTTCCATACAAATCTGTTCCATCATCTGCTTTTAATGTTACATTTTCAACTTTCGCCGTATTGTAATTTGCTAAAGGATTTTGAGCATTTAAGATATTTTGTTTGAATTTTCCGTTTGCATCCAACACATCAATTTTACGAGGCGTGTTATCATTACTCCAATTATCAATTGCATATTCTCCGTTCGTTGAAACCGAAACATTGTGCGTTCCAGCATCAGTTGTTATTTTACGCAATTTTCCATTCTCCCAATTCACCGCATATAAATGACGATCTTTCGGAGAATCTTTTGTTGTCATGATTAAGAATTCTTTTTTCTTCGCATTTTCTCCAACAAGATCCGTTACAATCCAATCTCCTTTTGTGATTTGGTTTAATAATTTTCCGTCTGTATTGAAACGATACAAATGCATAAAACCATCGCGTTGCGACCACCAAACAAACTCGTTCGTTTTTCCTGGAATAAAATGCAATTCGTTTTGAGGTTCTACATATTTTGCATCATCTTCTTTGAATAATGTTTTAATCAATTTCCCTGAAACTGCATCATATTGATTCAATTCCATGTGCTTTTGATTACGAGAAAGTAAAGCAATATAAATATGTTTTTCGTCTGGCGACCACGTAACCGAAGTTAAATAATGATCTACTTCTGGGTGAGTTTCTAAGAAAGTCGTTTTTTGAGTGGTTGGATTATAAACACCTAACGTAACCGTATGATTTTTTGTTCCAGCAAACGGATATTTGATATTTTTGTTTACAGCAGGTTGTACAGACCAATCGATAATTGGATAATCTGTAACCGCTGTTTGATCCATTCTATAAAATGCAACTAAATTCCCTTTTGGAGAGATGAAAATTCCTTTGTGAATCCCAAACTCATTTTGATGAACCGATTTTCCATTCACGATTTCATATTTTCCGTCTTTGGTAATTTGATGTGTTTTTCCAGATTTATCAACAAAAAATAAATTGTTGTCAATTACATATCCAACTTGATTATTCGTCGCGTCAAATTCTATATTTTCTGCATTTTCAGGTAATTTCAACCAATCGTTTTGTTGACCAGCAGTTGTAATTGTTTTGTAACCTGTTTTTGTAGAAAAATAAGCTTGCTTATCATTGATCCAATTCAAAGAAGGAATTCTTTTATTCTCAAATTGAGAACTTCTAAAAATTGTATCAGTTTTAAGAGATGGAACTTCTTTCTTGATTAAAGCTTCTCCGTATGATGTTTTTACATTTTGCGTGTACGCATTTTGATTCGGAATCCATTGAACTTGATTTAGATTTTCGATACGTAAATTCGTCGATAATCCAAGTACAGCATCTTCCATTGTGACATTCTTTTTCTGAGCAATTAAACTAGCGCTCATTAAAAGTGTAGTCAATAAAATTGTTTTTTTCATGTGTGATTTCTATTTCAAATATTGCCCAAGTGCTTCTAAGTTTTTCTTTTCATTCCCAATAAAAATTTTGTCTCCATCTACCACGACAGGACGTTTTAGGAAAGTATAATCTGATAAAATATAATTTTTGATATCATCTTCAGAAAGCTGTTGATCTTTCAATCCTAATTTTTTGTAATTCTGTGCACGACGTGAAAATAGAGCTTCGTAGTTGCCAGCTAAATTCTTCATTTCTTCTAATTCTTCTGCTGTTATCGCAGTCGATTTTATTTCATGCAAATCAAAACCTGTAAAATCAAACTCTTTCATAATACGTTTGCACGTATCGCAAGTTTTCAAAAAAAATATTTTTTTCATTTCTCAAAATCTTTGGTTTTGTAAAGATAAATAAGTTTCATCGTTTTGCAGAATGATAAAGAATTTTGTCAAAATATATTTCAAATCGATAAAAAACTATCTTTGCAAGTATGGAAGAAACTAATTTTTTGCGTTTAAACAAATATATTAGCGATAGTGGTTTTTGTTCGCGTCGTGAAGCAGATCAATACATCGAAAATCGTTTGGTACAAATTAATGGACGAGTTGCTAAAATTGGGCAATTTGTAGGACCAAATGATGTGGTGACTGTAAAAGGTGTCGAAATAGAACCGCGCGAAAAGGAGCATGCGGTTTATATTATGCTGAATAAACCTGTGGGCGTTACGTGTACAACAGATCCTACAGATCCAGATAATATTATCGATTTTCTTTCGTTTGGAGAACGAATTTTTCCGATTGGTCGTTTAGATAAAGATTCGCAAGGATTGATTTTATTGACAAGCGATGGTGATATTGTGAATAAGATTTTACGTGCTGGAAATAATCACGAAAAAGAATACATTGTAACCGTTGATAAACCAATTACGGATGAATTTTGCGAACGAATGTCGAAAGGTGTTCCGATTCTTAATCAGGTTACGAAGAAATGTAAGATCGAAAAAATAAGTACAAATGTTTTCAAAATTACATTAATCCAAGGTTTGAATAGACAGATTCGCCGTATGTGCGAATATTTTGGATATGGTGTAAAAAAATTAGAACGTGTTCGAATTATGAATTTAACGTTGAATGTAGGAATTGGTCAACATCGAGATTTAACGGCAGAAGAATTAGCAGAAATCAATCGCTTGACGAAAGATTCGGAAAAACACGAAGAAAAGAAACCAGCTTCAAAATCAAAAAAATCATCAGCGAAAAAAACAAAAGAAATTTCTCCAGATTTTAAAGATTCGAAAGGAAAATCAATTAAAAAGCCAGTAAAAAAATCAACAACTCAAGCCAGAGTAGGAAAAAGTAAACCACCTACAAATACGAAAGGAGGTAAATTTGGTAAAAGAAGATAAAATCAAAAGACGAATATTTTTCGTCTTTTTTTATACATTTTAGTCAAAACTAACTTCTATCATGTCATTTTACCAAAGATTCAATATCTTTATAAAGTAAAATCTTAAAAACACATGAAGAAAATTGTTTATTCGTTGCTTTTTATAGCGATGACTTTTGGTGCATCGGTAAAAGCACAAGAAAATGTTACTTATCAATTGCCTCCGCAAGAAATTTTACAATTGGCAGACGCGGATATGCCACCCTCAATTAGTACAGATCGCAAGGCAGAAAATGCATTTTTGTCTTATAGAAGTCGTTATAAAACGATTAATGAATTGTCAGAAAAAGAATTACGTTTAGCAGGATTACGAATTAATCCAGTTACAAATATTAATTCACGTGAAACATTCAGCGAGAAAATTACTTATTTTGATTTAAAAACTTCAAAAGAAAAAACGATTGCTGGTTTACCTGCAAAAGGTCGTTTTTCTAATCAATCTTGGAACACTTCTCAATCGAAATTTGCCGTTACAAATACAACAAATAAAGGTGTAGAACTATGGATTGTTGATGTAAAAACACAAGCTGCAACAAAAGTTTATGAAGATAAATTAAACGCAAACTTAGGTCGTCCTTTCAATTGGATTTCAGATACAGAATTAATTGTGAATGTAATTCCAGCTTCTAAAAAAGCTTTGATTGACACGAAAGATGCGATTGCAACTGGACCTACAGTTTCTGTTGCTGACGGAAAAGAAGCGCAAAACAGAACCTATCAAGATTTATTACAAAATAAAAATGATGAGTTTAACTTCGAACAATTAGCAATTTCTGAATTAGTAAAAGTAAATATCGAAACAGGTGCAAAATCGAAATGGAAAGACGCTGCGATGTACACAGATATTTCGACTTCTCCAGATGGACAATATGTTTTGGTGAACGAAATCAAAAAACCTTTTTCATATTTAGTAACGTACAATAGTTTTCCTTCAACCAATATTGTGTATGATATCAACGGAAAATTAATAAAAGAAGTTGATCATAAAGAGTTACAAGAAGTTGTTCCGAAAGGATTTTCTTCTACGATTATGGGAAAAAGAGGTTTGAATTGGAGAGCAGATAAACCAAATACTTTATATTGGGTTGAGGCTTTAGATGGTGGTGATGCAAACAAGCCTGCGGAATATCGCGATGCGCTTTATCAAGTAACGGCGCCATTTACAGCGAATAAAGAGTTGTTGGTAAAAGTAAAAGATCGCTATAGAGGAGTGACTTGGGGGAATGATGAGGTTGCGATTGTGAGAGATGCTTGGTATAATACACGTAACGAAAGTAGTTATTTGTTCAATCCGTCAAATCCAAATCAAGAACCGATACGCTTTTTTAGTAGAAACTCGCAAGATGCTTACAATAATCCTGGAAGTTTTGTAACTGAAATGAATGATTATGGTTACAATGTTTTAGCAATTAACAAAGGAAAATTGATGTTAGTTGGAGAAGGAGTTTCTGCGGAAGGAATCTTACCTTTTGTAGATGATTTTGATATCAAAACGCAAAAAACTTCTCGTTTATGGAGAGCACAGAAATCAGATAAACTAGAAGCGATTGCTCGAGTTATCGATCCGAAGAAAGGGATCATTTTAGAACAGATTCAATCGAAAACAGATTATCCAAATTTATATGTTCGTAATATTTTTCAGAAAGGAGGAAAGCCAAAACAAGTAACGTTTACAAAAAATCCTTTTGAGGCAATGAACAAAATTTCGAAAGAATTAATTACGTACAAACGTGCTGATGGTGTAGAATTATCAGGAACTTTATATTTGCCGCCAAATTACGATAAAACGAAAAAGGAAAAGTTGCCAATGTTAATGTGGGCTTACCCTCGTGAGTTCAAAGATGCATCTACGGCTGGTCAGGTTACAACTTCTGAAAATAAATTTACTTCTCCTTCTTATGGAGGTCCTATTTATTGGGCATTGAGAGGATATGCGGTATTAGATGATGCGGCTTTCCCAATTATTGGAGAAGGAAAAGAGGAGCCAAATGATACGTTCGTTCCTCAATTGGTTGCCAATGCAAAAGCTGCGATTGATGCGGTGGATAAATTAGGTTTTATCGATCGTGAAAGAGTTGCGGTTGGTGGACATTCTTATGGCGCATTTATGACAGCAAATTTATTAACACATTCTAATTTATTTGCGGCAGGTATCGCACGTTCAGGTGCTTATAACCGTACATTGACGCCTTTTGGATTTCAATCTGAACAACGTAATTATTGGGAAGCTCCAGATGTTTACAACACAATGGCGCCTTTCCAAAATGCAGATAAAATGAAAACACCATTGTTATTAATTCATGGTGAAGCAGATAATAATACAGGTACTTTCCCGATGCAATCTGAGCGCTATTTCAATGCATTGAAAGGTTTGGGAGCGACAACTCGTTTGGTTTTATTACCAAAAGAATCTCACGGATATGCAGCCAGAGAAAATATTCTTCACATGTTGTGGGAACAAGATCAATGGTTAGAGAAATATGTGAAAAACAAAGGGAAAAATTCTGAAAAGAAATAATTCTCAATATTACAAAAGCGATTCAATTTTGAATCGCTTTTTTATTGTAAATAATTATTATATTTAGTTCATAATTAATCAACTATGAAATTAAAAGCTTTACTCTTCTTTCTAACGATTTTTTCTCCATTTCTATTTGCTCAAAATTTGTGGAAAGTAGAATATGAAACCTATGATAAAATGTTTTTTGACGAAAAAGATCCTGTTTTTAAGGCAGAATTAGATAAAAACAATTCTACACCAAAATACTATCAATTACTTTTTAATGAAAATCAGTCGTTTTTTTCTGAAATTGTAAGAATTGATAATAGTCAAAATCAATCATCTATGTCGATGAGTACAATTGATGATAATATTTACATCGATTATAAAACTTCACAATATAAAATTGAAGGAAATTATGTGAACAAGAATATTTTAATAATAGATAATTTGCCTAAATACACTTGGACAATTAGTAGAGAATCAAAAGAAATGTTGGGAATTAAAGTAAAAAAAGCAATAACCGAATACAAAGATTCTAAGATAGAAGCTTGGTTTGCGCCAACTTTACAACCAAAAGGAGGACCAATATTTTTCAATGGGTTACCAGGTTTAATTTTAGAATTGAAAGCTGTAACAACAATGAAAGACGAGAGTTATGAAACGATTTTCAGAGCAATTAATATAAAAGAAGCATCTAAAAACGAAGTGATTAAAATTCCAACAAAAGGTCAGAAAATGACACAAATTGAGAAAGATGATTTTGTGAAAGAAGCAAATAAAAAGATGATGGAAGCTTATAATAACAAGGTTTCGAAAGATTAAAACATAAAAAAACCACTTCTTTCGAAGTGGTTTTTAAATTTTATAGCTGAGGTATTATAACATTTTCAAGAAGTTAACTTCTAATTCTGTTAATCTTCTAAAATCACCTCTTTGTAAAGTTTTCTTTGTAAGTCCTGCAAAAGAAACGCGGTCTAACGCTTCTACTTCGTATCCTTTTGTTTCGAAAATACGACGTACAACGCGGTTCCAACCAATATGTAATTCTACACCAACTTCATTTTTCGGTCTACCTTCGATAAAAGAAATTTCGTCAACAACTGCAATTCCTTCAGGAATTAAACGAACACCTTTTTTGATGTCAGCTAAATCATTTGCTGTTAACTTTTTGTCCAATGTAACGTGATATATTTTTTTGATATCATGACTTGGATGCGTTAATTTCTTAGTTAAATAACCATCATTTGTAAACAATAAAACTCCTGTTGTTTGTCTATCCAAGCGTCCTACTGGGAAAATTCTCGCTGTAGTTGCTGTAGACATTAAGTCCATCACAGTTTTACGTCCTTTTTCATCATTTGATGTTGAAATAAAACCTTTTGGCTTATTCAACACAAAATATACATTTTTCTCTGAAGAGATTTTACGACCATCGAAACGAACTTCATCATCGGGTTGTACTTTATAACCCATTTCAGTAATCACTTGACCATTCACTGTAACGATTCCAGTTTTGATCAACTCGTCGGCCTCTCTTCTGGATGCAATCCCTGCATTCGCTACATATTTATTTAAACGAATAGTCCCGTCATCAACTGGTGCTTTTTTCAGTCTTTTAACAAATGGTTTTTCACCTGGTTTGTTAAACGGTTTCTTTGGTCCAAAACTTTTCTTTCCTTCTTCTGATGGTTTTCCACCAAAAGTTGGTTTTCCTTTCCCTGAAGATGGTTTAGAAGAAGAATTTCCTCTTGCTCCACCTTTTCCACGATTGTTCCCGCCTTGGGAATTTCTGTCGTTGGATTGATTTCGTCTGTTATTCATCTGAATTTGATTAATTTATNNTGATTAAAATTTTGCGCAATAGTTTGCAAAGTTAAGGGATTTATTTCGATTAATACGATACTAAATACACCCGCAACAATCATTCCCTTAAAAAAATAATGTAAAATCTTATATGCTTGTGTCGATTTTATTCTCCAAATTATAAATAAAATCACTGTGAAAGCGATATTTGCAGCAATAAAAAAGTATTTCATCGCACCAACATCATTTTTCATAATGATAATAATTCCAATGATTAATTCTGTAATAATTAAACATGAAATCAAAACTTTTGTAAAATCTATTCCATATTTGATTGGAATTGAATCATAATTATAAATCAAATCTGCTTTTTGAGAACTCAAATCTTTTACAATATCAGTAATCAATAATAAAATACTCAAAAAAGTAGCATGTAAAGCCAAATTGAACGTGAAATGATCAAAATAAACCAATAAGGCGAAAAATGGCATGACACGAATAATAACCAAATAAAAGTTTTTGATCAATGCAAATCGATTGATTTTGTGGCTATAAAACCAAACCAGAAATTGATAAATCAAAAAGAAAATGAAAACCTTCCACGAAATTAAAGCTGCAATAATCAATGCTAAAGCATTCAGAACAATGTAAACAGTTAGTTTGAAACCTTGCGAAACTTGTTTCTGAAGATAAACTTGTAAAGGACGTTTGAGTTCGTCTTTTTCTAAATCGTAAAAATTATTGATGATATATCCCGCGGCCACACAAAGTATCGAACAAAGAATAAGCCCGTCCAACTTTGGATTTGTCAACAATTGACGATGACCAACTTCTGGCGCAAAAATAAAAAGTGCAGCAAGATATTGTGCCAATATTAACACAATTAAATTATAGCCACGAACAACAGAAAATAATGCAAAAACTTTTAAGATTATTTTCTGAACGTTCATTGATTATATTTTTATAAATTATTTTTTAGAATTTGTAAATAACTTCGGTCTGGAAGTCTTTTAAGTAGCTTTTCGCTTTGTCATAATCTTGTGTAAAACCAAGAACATAACCGCCTCCGCCAGATCCACAAAGTTTTAGGTAATACGTATCTGTATCAATTCCAGTTTTCCATGCATTCACCAGTTTTTGAGGAATCATTGGTCTGAAATGCTCATAACCCCAAGCTGACAATTTTTGAAGATTTGAAAAAAGTGGATTGTATTCACCTTTCACAAAGTTTTCGATACATGCGTTGTTGTATTTAATAAATTCTTCTTTCAATGTTTTACGAAAACCCTCTTTTTTCATTTTTTCGAAGAAAATATGAATCATTGGCGCCGTTTCTCCTGGTGTACCCGAATTGATTAAGAAAACCGCTCCTTTTCCGTCTACGTTTGCAGAAGGTAAACCAATTGTCGAAATATCATCTTTTGATTGAATTAACAAAGGAATATTCATATAACAAATCAAAGGATCAATTCCAGAACTTTTTCCATGAAAATGAGATTCTAAATTTCCGAAAAGAGCTTTTAATTTGCTAATTTTTTCTTTGTTTAGATTTTGATTGATATCAATTTTATTCAAGGCATATTTGTCATAAATAGCTGCAACCAAAGCGCCAGAACTACCTACACCATATCCTTGAGGAATGTTAGAATCGAAGTACATTCCGTTTGCAACATCTTCCGAAAAAGATTTTGTATCAAAAGTGTCCGCAAAATTCTCTTCTAAAAATTTCGCATAATTTTTCAAGTGAGCATTTGACTCTTCTGCAATTTCAGAAGGCTCAAATTTTAATGCACCTTGGTAAAAATTATAAGGAATTGTTAATCCTTTCGAGTTCTCAATAATTCCATATTCGCCAAAAAGTAAGATTTTGGCATAAAATAATGGGTTCTTCATTCAATGCTAAAATTGGTACTGCAAATCTACAAAATTTAAGCCATTCTTTTTTGAATTTGAGGAAGAGTTTTGCTTTAAAAAATTGTAAATCACATTATTTTTTGATTATTAGTAGATTTTGGAATATATTTTGACTAAATAATTTAGAATAAATTGGTTAAATTTCAATTAATAATCAATGATTTTAACCGAATTAGCATTAAAAATAGAGAATTAATGTATTAAAATATATAAATTTGTGCCATGTATATCACCGAATATCTATCGAATGAGATAAAACCAGGGAAAGTTAATTCTTCTCCAAGTCAGCTTTTAGAAGTTGTGCAAGAGAATAAATTGACGCATTTACCTTTGTTTAAAGGGTTGGATTTTATTGGAAATATCTCGGAAGAAGATTTGATTGAATTATCAATTGATGATGAAAAAGTAGATTATACTTCGTATTTGGAGAGTTTTTATCTTTCTGAATCGAGTACGCTTTTAGATGCAATTCAGATGATGTATACGAATCAGGCGAATATCTTACCGATTATTAATGAACAATCGCGTTATGTTGGTTTTATTACGGAAACGGATATTATCAACACGTTTGCAAATTTCCCTTTTGTCGCTGCAAAAGGCGTTTCGATGTTAGTTTCGATTGCGGAAAAAGACTTGTCGATGACGGCGATTTCTAATATTATAGAAGTGAATAACGGAAAAATATTGGGAATGATGATTGTTGGAAATAAAGAAGATAGCGTTTATGTTTTGCTGAAATTTAGTTCATCAAACTTGTTAACAATTGGTGAAACATTTGAGCGATATGGATATCAAGTGATTCAAAAATTTTATAACGACGAAAAACAAGAACTTCTGCAAAGTCGTTATGCACAATTGTTAAAATACATGAATACCTAATGATAAAAGTTGCACTTTTTGGACAAAAAACAAGTACGTCTTTAACGGATATTATTCCACCATTTATTAATTATTTAATTCAGAACGAAATTGCTTTTTGTGTTGAGCAAAATTTTCTTCAAATCTTAAAAGAAACAACTGATTTTGATACTGATAATGTAGAAACCTATACTTCTCATGATGATTTAGACAAATCGGTTAAATTCTTATTCAGTTTTGGTGGAGACGGAACAATTTTATCAGCAACTACAATTGTTAGGGATTCTAATATTCCAATTATTGGTGTAAATACGGGACGTTTAGGCTTTTTAGCAACAATTAATAAAAGTGTGTTATTGGAGCAAATGGATAGTTTTTTCAATGATGATTATAACATTATTCCACGAACTTTATTAACCGTTAAAAGAAGTGATGGTGTAGAAATTGAAAATAATTTTGCGATTAACGAAGTGACTGTAGTTCGCCGTGAAACAACGAGTATGATTACGGTTGATGCTTATTTAAACAATGAATTTTTAAATTCTTTTTGGTCTGATGGTTTGATTATTTCTACGCCAACAGGTTCTACAGGATATTCGTTAAGTTGTGGTGGACCAATTGTTCATCCGTCTAATCAAAATTTTGTCATTACACCTGTTGCGCCACATAATCTAAATGTGCGTCCATTAGTTGTGTCAGAAAACGAAAAAATTGACTTAAAAATACGCAGTAGAGCTAATGAATATTTCCTTTCGTTAGATTCTCGTAACTTTCCTTTAACAACTGACGTCGAATTGACAATACAAAAAGCTGACTTCAAAATCTTAATCGTTGAAGCTATTGACGCGACTTATTTCACAACTTTGAGAGAAAAAATGCTTTGGGGTTCAGATAAAAGGAATTAAAATTTACAATAAAACTTCTTAATTTTTGTTAAATCAGTTACGTTGAATTGACTTTTGTTTATATTTGTTCGAATTTAAAAGAAGATAAAAAGCAAAAGCCGAAAAAATAACACAACTTATGAGGAGATTATTTTTGTTTGTTTTTATATTATGTTTTTCGCAATTAACTTTTGCGCAAAGACATGAACTCGGAATTTTTGCTGGTGGAGCAAATGTGATTGGAGATGTTGGTAAAGCCAGTTATATCAATCCATTTCCTACTAAAACTGAAGCAGGAGGTAAAATATATTTACCAATTTCAATAGGAGGATTATATCGTTTTAATATAAATCCACAAATGGGTTTTAGAGCAAATATATCTTATTCAAAAGTTGGAGCAAGTGATCATCGTTCGAAAGAATATTATAAATTAAAAAGAAATAAAAATTTTCGAAATAATATTGTAGAAGGATCTTTGATGTTTGAGTATAATTTCTTTAACATCAATGATGATCAAGAAAAAGCGCAATCACCTTATATTTTTGTAGGAGTTGGAGCTTTTTCTGCAAAAGGAAAAGAATATGATTACGATGGAACAAACAACGTAATTATCGAAAAAACAAAATATAATACCGATTTAACAATTCCTTTTGGAGTTGGATATAAAGTAAGATTCAATTACAATTGGATTTTATCTTTTGAGACAGGTGTTCGATATACAAATGTTGATTATTTAGATTATAACACTGGAAAATTTACTCAAAATTTTGTAGATGCTGTAGAAACAGGTACTTTGTCTCAATCTGAATATGATAAACGTATATATGGAAACACATCAAACAAAGATTGGTATGTTTTAACAGGAATTTCCTTAACGTACAGTTTTGGTCGACCTGCTTGTTATTGTGATTAAAAAGAATGGAAATTAGTTTAGTAGAACAAATAGATAAAAATAATATACCTAATCACGTTGCAATCATTATGGATGGTAATGGAAGATGGGCTAAGAAGAACGGTAAAGAAAGAACTTTTGGTCACAAAAGTGCTTTGGGAGCTGTACGATCTTCAATCGAAACTTGTCGAAAATTAGGTATAAAACATCTTACACTTTACGCATTTTCTACTGAAAATTGGAACCGTCCAAAATTAGAAGTCAATGTTTTAATGACTTTATTAAGTTCTGCAATTAAGGACGAAATAAATGAATTACACAAAAATGGAGTTCGCTTGAATGTGATTGGAGATTTATCAAAATTACCAAAAAAAGCATTCAAAGATTTGACTCAAGCAATAGAAAAAACGAAAGACAACACAGCTTGTGTTTTGACATTAGCATTAAGTTATGGTTCGAAAGAAGAACTATTACACGCGATGAAATCTATTGCGCAAAAATATAAAGACGGAGAAATATCCGACAATGATTTTAATGAAGAATTAGTTCATCAAAACTTATATACACACGATTTACCTATGGTAGATCTTATGATTAGAACAAGTGGCGAAACCAGAATTAGTAATTTCTTGTTGTGGCAAATTGCTTACGCAGAATTATATTTTACAGAGGTTTTGTGGCCTGATTTTAACGAGGAAGAATTTTATAAAGCAATTTTAAATTACCAAAATCGAGAACGTAGATTTGGTAAGATAAGCGAGCAACTAACGAACTAATCGAACTGAAATAGAGGATTATGAAGAAAATTTTTTGGACAATGTGTATGCTTGGAGCTTACATGGCACAAGCGCAAGTCGTAGATTCTACGAAAACCATTGATTCAACACAACAAGATAATTTTGTCTTAGATTATAACAATGCACGAACTTTCAAATTGAAAGATATCGTTGTAACAGGTGACTCTAAATATTCTAAGAATCAAATTATCCGTTATGCAGGTTTTGCTATCGGTGAAGAGATAGAATTACCAGGTACGAAGGTAAATAATGCTGTAAAAAAATTATGGAGATCTAATATTTTCTCTGACATCGACTTGTATGTAGATAAAATAGAAGGTAACGAAGTTACATTAGAACTTGCCTTGGTTTCAGTTCCTAGTTTAGGAGAAATTAAGATTAATGGTGTGAAAAAATCGCAACGCGAAGATTTAATCAAACAAAATAAATTAAATCCAGGTGTTAAGATTACACAAAGTTTAATCAATACGACAAATAATAAAATCAAAGATTATTATACTGGAAAAGGTTATCCTAACACAACAATTAATGTAGAACGTCAGCCAATTGTTGGTAAAGAAGACGAAGAAAACATTACATTAAATGTGAATCGTGGAGAGCGTGTAAAGATTAAGAAAATCATTTTCGAAGGAAATGAAAACTTAACTGCTGCTCGTTTACGTAAAAAAGGGATGAAAAATACCAAACAGAAATCTATCAATATCTTCAAGTCATCTAAAATGATTCCTGAAAAATTCCAGGAAGATTTAAAAACATTGGTTGAAGAATACAAATCTGTTGGTTTTAGAGATGCTAAAGTTGAGTCATACAATATCGAAAAAGTTGATGATAAAAACTTATTGGTTAAGATTAAAGTTAACGAAGGAAAACCATATTTCTTAGGAGATGTAACGTTTTCTGGAAACTCAATTTATACTTCTGAACAGTTACAGCGAATTTTTGGTTACAAAACAGGAGATCGTTATGACGCAGTAGGTATCAACAAAAAGATTTCTGGATCAGAAAAAGACGATGATATTTCTACGTTATATATGGATAGAGGGTATTTGTTTGCTCGTGCTATTCCTGTAGAAAAAAGTGTAAAAAATGATACAATCGATCTTGAAATTAAAGTTTTCGAAGGTACACAAGCTACACTTAATAAAGTAACGATTAACGGTAATACAGAAGCACACGATCATATTTTATACCGTGAGTTAAGAACTAAACCAGGAGATTTATTCTCTAAATCGGACATTAAGCGTACGATGATGGAGTTAGCTTCTTTGGGATACTTAGAACCAACGCAAATAGTTCCAGATATTCAACCAAATCAAGATAATAATACAGTTGATGTGGAGTGGAAAGTTGCGCCAAAATCATCTTCTCAAGTAGAATTACAAGGAGGATATGGTGCAGGGACTTTCATTGGTACATTAGGATTAACTTTCGGGAATTTCTCATTAAAGAATTTTTTCAATAAAAAAGCTTGGAAACCAATTCCAATGGGAGATGGACAACAATTATCATTAAGAGCACAAGCTGGTAACGGATATAAAAATTATAGTTTATCATTTGTTGAACCTTGGATTGGAGGAAAACGCCCTACAGCTTTATCAACGTCTTTTTATTATTCGCAATATGATTACCGTGATAATTATGGAGAAAAAGCGAAATTGGATATCTTAGGAGCTTCAGTTGGGTTAACTAAGTTATTAACTTGGCCAGATGATTATTTCCGTTTATCAAACTCAATTTCTTATCAGTTATATAACTTCGATAATTATGCGATGTCTGTTGGTAATATGCAATATGAAAATGGTTCGTCAAACAACTTAAACTACACATTAGGTTTAACACGTAATTCTGCTGGACCAGACCCTATTTTCCCACAATCAGGATCAGAAATTAGTTTATCGTTTACGACAACATTTCCTTATTCAGCTTTTAATAACAAAGACTATACAAACATGTCTGATGTAGAAAAATTCAAATGGTTAGAATATTATAAATTCAAAGCTAAAGCATATTTCTACAAAGAATTAACTGGTAAATTAGTTTTAAAAGCCGGTGGAGAGTTTGGAGTTTTAGGAACATATAACCGTAAAATTGGAACAATTCCTTTCGAACGTTTTTACTTAGGAGGAACAGGTCTTACACAAAATCGTTTCGATGGACGTGAGATTATTTCATTAAGAGGTTACGAAGATGCAACAAATTCTGGTGGACAAACAGGAGATATTACGCCAGAAGGAGGTGGTACGATTTATAATAAATATTCATTAGAATTGCGTTATCCAATCACAATGAGCCAAACAGCTAAAATTTATGCATTAACTTTTGCGGAAGGAGGTAACGTTTGGAACAATACAAGTGAATTTAAACCGTTTGAATTAAAACGTTCTGCAGGGGCAGGTGTTCGTATTTACATGCCAGCATTTGGTTTATTAGGATTCGATTTCGGATATGGATTTGATAAAGGATTTGGACAAACAGAACGCTCAGGATGGCAAACTCACTTTATTATTGGACAACAATTCTAATAAATTGAATAAATTTGCTTAGAACATTTTGGCATAATTTTAGAATTAACACACCACAAATATGAAAAAATGGATTAGTTTTATAGCGTTGTTCTTTGGATTAGCAAGTTTCTCTTTTGCGCAAAGATTTTGTTATGTAGACAGTCAGTATATTTTAGAAAATTTACCAGAATATACATCGTCTCAAAACAAATTAAAATCTCAAACAGAGTCTTGGCAAAAAGAAATTGAGCAAAAACAAGAAAATTTAGCTAAATTACAAGCCGAATTCGAAGCCGAAAAGATTTTATTAACGGCAGAACAGGTGAAAGAGCAAGAGAAAAAGCTAGCTGATGAAGTAGCGGCTGTAAGAATTTTGCAAGATAAACGTTATGGACCAAATGGTGATTTAGTTAATCTGAGAAGATCAATGGTAAAGCCTTTACAAGATCAAATTTATAATGCGACAAAAGAAGTTGCAGATAAAAGAGGATATGGTTTTGTATTTGATAAAGGAAGTGATTTAATCATGATTTATACAGATCCAAAGTTTGACATAAGTAGAGAAGTATTAATGACTTTAAGACCAGAGTTGAAACCAAATAATTCAAAAACATCAACTTCTGGAAATAATAAAACTAGTAATAGTAGCAATAAAACAAGAAAATAAATTTTAAAAAACAAATTAGACTAGAAATGAAACAAATTAGATTGATAGCAGTATTTACAATGATGGTTTTCGGAAGCGTTTTATCTTTCGCTCAAGAAATTGCACATATTGATACGCAAGCAGTAATTGAATCAATGCCAGCTTACAAAAAAGCAGAGGCTGATTTACAAGCATTAGGTAAAAAACACGAAGATGCTATCGCAAAATTACAAGCAGACTATAAAACTTTTATGGAAACTGCTCAAAAAGATTTAGCTGGTAAATCTCAAGAAGAGGCTCAAAAATTAATTGCAGCGAACAAATACCAAGAGAAAGAGCAAGAAATGCAAAAGAAATACGAAACGTATGCAAAAGCTGCTCAAGATGAAATGCAAGCAAAAGAGAAAGCTTTAATGGATCCAATCGAGAAAAGAGTAATGGATGCAATTAATGCTGCTGCTGCAAAAAAAGGAGTTAAATATGTTTTACCTGCAGGTGTTTTAGTTTACAAAGCTGGAGGATACGACTTATTAAATGACGTTAAAAAAGAATTAGGATTATAATTTTAAGATATTAATAATACCTTCAAGCCACTATTTTAGTGGCTTTTTTTATATATGAAAAGAATTTTAGTTACCGGAGCGAATGGTCAGTTAGGTCAATCGATTTTAGAGCAATCAAAAAACTACAAGGAAATTGAATGTTTTTTTGTCACTCGAAATGAATTAGATATTACGAATGAAGAATTAATTAATCATTATTTCGAAGATAAATCATTCGATTTTGTTGTCAATTGTGCAGCTTATACAGCGGTTGATAAAGCTGAAGATGATCAAGAGAATGCTTATTTAGTAAACGCAAAAGCAACAGAATTTTTAGCAAAAATCACGAATCAAAAAGGAATTCCTTTTATTCACGTTTCGACAGATTATGTATTTGATGGAACTGAAGCTCAACCTCGTCTAGAAACAGATCAAACAAATCCTATAGGGGTGTATGGTCAAACAAAATTAGATGGCGAAAATTTAGCATTAGAAAACAATTCTAAAACGATTATTTTACGCACAGCTTGGGTTTATTCTCGATTTGGAAATAATTTCGTTAAAACGATGCTTAGGTTGTTTAATGACAAAGATTCGATCTCTGTTGTAGCAGATCAAATTGGTTCGCCAACAAATGCAATTGATTTGGCTGATGTAATCTTAACGATTATTTTGAAAGATGATTTAACCTATGGAATTTTTAATTATTCGAATGAAGGAAAATGTTCTTGGTTTGAATTTGCGCAAAAAATTAAAGAATTGTCTAATTCAACAATCGAAATTAATCCTGTTCCAACTTCAGCTTATCCGACAAAAGCGAAACGTCCTGCGTATAGTTTATTGGATAAATCGAAAATAAAAGAAGTTTATCAATTTGATATTCCGACTTGGGAAGATAGTTTGAAAAAAGAATTGAAACACCTGATTTAGTTTCAATTTTAATAACATAAAAAAGCTCGAGAAATTCTCGAGCTTTTATTTATCTGACAGATTATTGATTAATCTAAAATCTCAAAACGAGTATAAGGTTGCAACGCTTTCGGAATTTTTACTGTTCCATCAGCTTGTTGGTGATTCTCTAAAATTGAGGCTAAAATACGTGGTAAAGCCAAAGCAGAACCATTTAAACTATGTGCTAATTGAGTTCCGTTTTCATCTTTGTAACGTAATTTCAAACGATTCGCTTGGAAAGTCTCAAAATTAGATACAGATGAAACTTCTAACCATTTTTCTTGCGCTTCAGAGAAAACTTCAAAATCGTATGTAATTGCAGATGTAAATCCTGTATCACCACCACAAAGTCTTAAAATACGGTATGGTAATTCTAAATCTTCTAAAATTCCTTTTACGTGCTCAATCATTCCGTCTAAAGCAGCGTAAGAATTTTCTGGTTTTTCGATACGTACAATCTCAACTTTCTCAAATTGGTGTAAACGATTTAATCCTCTAACATCTTTTCCATAAGAACCCGCTTCACGACGGAAACATGGTGAATATGCAGTCAACGTAATTGGTAAATCTTCTGCTTTTACAATTGTATCACGGTAAATATTCGTCACAGGAACTTCCGCAGTAGGAATCAAGTACAAATCATCTTCTCCAATATAATACATTTGTCCTTCTTTGTCTGGTAACTGTCCAGTTCCATAACCAGAAGCCTCATTCACAACGAAGGGAGGAACAATTTCTGTATAGCCAGCATCAGAATTTTTATCTAAGAAAAATTGTGTTAAAGCACGTTGCAAACGAGCACCTTTTCCTTTGTAAACAGGGAAACCAGCTCCGGTAATTTTAACACCTAATTCAAAATCAATGATGTTAAATTTCTTAGCAACTTCCCAGTGGGGCAAATTGTTTGGTTTTGCAGTTGCATCTCCGTGTTCAAAAACGATTTCATTATCATCAGCATCTTTTCCTGCTTTTACGATTTCGTTCGGAATATTCGGGATTTGATACAAAATATCTTTAACGGATGTTTCGTAAGACGATAATAAATCTTGTAACTCTTTTGATTGAGTTTTTAAATCAACCGTTTTGTTTTTTAATTCATTAGCCTCTTCCGATCTTCCATCTTTAAACAAATTACCAATTTCTTTTGCTAATTTGTTGGATTCAGCTAATACATTATCTAATTCAAATTGTGTTTTACGACGAAGTTCATCCACATTTAAAACTTCATCAACAAGATCTAATTGTTTGAAGTTACGTTTTTTAAGTCCTTCAATTACACGATCTTTGTTTTCTTGAATGTAAGAAACTACTAGCATACTTTTATTAAATTTATACAAATGTATAAATAATTAATTTTTTAGAATAAAGATTAAATGATTTAGGATCAAAAATTAATCAAAATCAATTAATTTTTAAATTTAACTGTCTTCATTAGATAAATAATTGACACAATGTTTTTTACAAAAAATATTCAAAAATTGTAAAACTATTTATAATTGATTAAAAATCAATAGTTTAAATTTTATTTATTGAGAATTGATTAATACAATTATATTACATTGATTTTACATGCTGTTGTTTACGTTTCGAAATACATTTGTCAAAGAAAATTAATCGAAAATTATTAATAATTAAAACAATAAAACAATGAAAAAATTTTTCGCAGTAGTTGCAGTAGCAGCTTTATCTTTAGGAGCAGTATCTTGTGGTGAGAAAAAAGCAGAAGAAGCAGTAGAAAATACAACTGACTCTTTAGCAACTCAAACTGACTCTTTAGCAGCTCAAACTGATTCTTTAGCAGCTAAAACTGATTCTTTAGTAGAAAAAACTGATTCTTTAGCAACTAAAGTTGAAGGTGCAGCTAAGGAAGTAGCTCCAGCTACTGAAGCTCCAGCAAAATAATTTGAAATAACATTCAGATCATATAAAGAAACCACTTATTAGATAAGTGGTTTTTTTATGCTGTTTTTCGATGTAAATAGCGAGTTAACTTGATAGATAAATCTAAAAGTATAATTTTAGAATTACCATTTCGCTCGATATGATACGACGCTTCATTAATTTCATTTAAAATATCTTCGATATTAGCTCCATGTATAAAAGGCGCAAAACCTTGCCATTTAAAACCTTCTGCATTAATTTGTAAAAAAACTAAATCATCAGATTGATACGTTTTTAACAAAGCTTGACGAAAAATCTCTGAACAATAATTCAAAAAATCTTTTTGTTCACTTCTCGACCAACTTGCAATTTGATTCGACCAATCAATCAAATCTTTTAAAACGGTTGGCGTTTTGGCTGCCATAAAGGCTTTTCGAACCCAAGTCACAAAATACTTATCGAATAAATGTTCGTCATCATTCAATTGATGCAACGCTTCTCGTACATTTCCTTGCGATAAAAAAGCGATATGTTGCGCTTTTTCTGGATTAATATTTTTCTTCTCAATTAGATAATTCTTTATATCCGATTGCGATAAACGAGGAATTTTAACCAATTGACAACGAGAAGTAATAGTTTGTAGAATCAAATCTTCACGTTCTGTTACCAATAAAAAAAGTGTTTTTTGAGGCGGTTCTTCAATTATTTTCAACAATTTATTTGCAGCTGCAGTAGTCATTTCCTCAGCTTGCCAAATAATCATGATTTTATAGCCTCCTTCGTAACTATTTAGCGCTAATGTTTTGACGATTTCATCCGCTTCATCAACAGGAATAACGCCTTGTTTTTTCTCAATACCAAGATGAGACATCCAATCCGTTAAATTTCCATAGACATTTTCGTCTACAAAAGTTCGCCAATCGTTTAATAAATACTTAGCAAGTGGCTTTTTTACACTTTCTGTTGCTGAATAAGGAAAAGAAAAATGTAAATCGGGATGTTGTAATTTATCAACTTTCAGATTGCATTGTTCGTTATTCAAACCACACAAAACTTCACGTGCATAAGCAATTGCCAAAGCCAAAGTTCCCGAACCTTCTGGACCAGAAAAAAGCTGAGCATGACTTATACGACCATCTTTTATAGATTGTTGAAGCTTGTTTTTAATCTCCTGTTGTCCAATTATATTTTCCCAAAGCATAGTCCAAAGTTACTATTTTTATTTTTCAGAATTTATCATACTTTTTAATCGATTGATTTCTTCTAAATTAGCAATTCCAGAATCATCAATCATCGCTGATGAATGAAAGTAAGTAGCGTTTGTATATGAATCAATTTCTTCAATATTTGTTGAGCGCAAACCACCTCCAGGCATAATTGTGATTTGATTTTCTGCTTTTTTAACAAGGTTTTTTAATTCACGTTTTCCATCATAAACATTACTATCTAAACCAGAAGTTAAAATAGTTTTGAATCCTAAATCAATCACGATTTGAAGTGAATTTTCGGCATCAGAAGTTCTGTCAAAAGCGCGATGAAAAGTACAAGGAAAAGGTTTTGCAAGTTCAATTAATTCATGATTTCGTTCAAAATCGATTTCGTTATCTTCATTCAAAATTCCAAAAACAAAACCATCAATTCTAAAATTTTTAATCATGATGATTTCAGATTTCATTTGTTCAAATTCTTCATCAGAATAACAAAAGTCTCCATCACGAGGGCGAATCATCACCATAATTTCTTTATCTGTTTCTTTTCTTAATGTTTTGATATCTTCAAAACTAGGTGTAATTCCGCCTGTTGAAACATCAGCACATAACTCGATTCTATCTGCATTTGATTTTGCTGCAACTAAAGCTGATTCTAAATTAAAGCAAGCAATTTCTATTTTTTTCATTTTGTAATAGATTTTCCGTCAATTAAACGATTTCCAGTTTCATCATAAACCGCAAAGTTAAAGCCAGGATGAATACAATATGAACCATATTCGCCTTGTTTGTTAATTGCAATAAAACCAACTTGAATCGCCGATAAATCTTTTTTACGCGATTTTGTTAATTTAATGATTCGATGAACAGCCTCCTTACATGCATTTTCTGGCGAATAACCTTGACGCATCAACTCCACAACCAAATGACTTCCCGCAATACGAATCACTTCTTCACCATGACCAGTAGCGGTTGCTGCACCAATTTCGTTATCAACATATAAACCTGCGCCGATAATTGGTGAATCACCAACACGTCCGTGCATTTTGTACGCCATTCCGCTCGTAGTACAAGCTCCAGAAAGATTTCCATAGGAATCTAAGGCAATCATTCCAATTGTATCATGATTTTCGATATTGATAGGCATCTGATAATTAGTATCTTTCAACCATTCTTTCCACTCTTTTTCGGAAACATCAGTTAATAAATTCTCTTTTTTGAAGCCTTTTTCCAACGCAAATTGAAGTGCACCATTTCCAACTAACATCACGTGTGGTGTATCTTCCATTACCTTTCGCGCAACAGAAATTGGATGTTTGATATACTCTAAACTAGCAACAGAACCAATATTTGCTTGATCGTCCATAATACATGCATCTAAAGTTACTTTTCCATCGCGATCAGGACGTCCACCATAACCAACACTTCGTTCATTTGGATCAGCTTCGACCAATTTTACGCCTTGCTCTACAGCATCTAAAGCTGTTCCATTATTACCTAAAACTTTCCAAGCTTCGGCATTAGCTTCAATTCCAAAACGCCAAGTAGAAAGAACAATTGGTTTATTGATTTTTGTTGAAGTAGTTGATCTTTTAGATGTAGTTTGCGCATTAAGATCAAGTTTTGTTGTACCTAAAAGTAAGCCTAAAGCTCCAAGATTTTTTATGAAATTTCTTCTATTACTCATGTGTTAATCGATTTCTAAATTGTGTTAAAACAAATATAATCCATATTATTGTATAACAGAATTTCTGTCAATCAAAACACTAAAAACTAATGAGATCAACTTTACTATCATTTATTCTGATGATGTTTTCATCATTAATTTTTGCTCAGAAAAATAATTATGCACAATATGTTAATCCGTTTATTGGAACAGGTGGACATGGACATACATTTCCTGGAGCGACTTTACCATTCGGAATGGTTCAACTTTCTCCAGATACTCGAATTGATGGAAGTTGGGATGGTTGTGGTGGTTATCATTATTCTGATGATTTTATTTATGGTTTTTCACATACACATCTAAATGGAACAGGAGTTTCTGATTATGGTGACATTATGTTGATGCCAACGCTTAATCAGAAAGGATTTAATCAGACTGATTATGGTTCTAAATTTTCGCATAAAAATGAAAAAGCAACAGCAGGATATTATCAAGTTTTGTTAGATAAATATAATGTCAATGTTCGATTAACGGCAACAACTCACGTTGGTTTGCATGAATATACTTTTAATAAAGCTGGTGACGCAAATATCATTTTAGATCTTAATCATCGTGATAAATTAGTTGACGGAGAAGTGAAAATTGTAGACGCTAAAACACTTTATGTTTACAGAAATTCGGAAGAATGGGCGAAGAATCAAAAGATTTTTGCCAAGATAGAATTTAATGTTCCATTGAAATTAACTGCTTCAAAAGACGGAAATATAATATCTAAAACATTTAAAGGAAATGAAATTGCCTTGGCTTTTGGTAAAAAAGTAAAGAAAGGTGAGAAGATTATGGTAAAAGTGACCTTATCTACAACTGGATATAATGGAACGGATGTTAATAGCAAAGAATTAACAACTTTTGATTTTTCTAAAACGAAAGCCGCTGCTGAAAAGGCTTGGGACAAAGAATTATCGAAGATTGAAGTGAAATCTTCAGATAAGAATAAACTAACTATTTTTTATACAGCGATGTATCACACGATGATGCAACCAAATATTTCGCAAGATTTGAATGGAAATTATCGTGGAATGGACGATCAAATTCATTTGGCAAATAATTTCGATTATTATTCGGTTTTTTCACTTTGGGATACTTTTCGTGCTGCGCATCCTTTGTATACCTTGATTGAGAAGAGAAGAACGATTGATTTTATTAACACATTTATCAAGCATTACGAACAAGGTGGACGTTTACCTGTTTGGGAATTAGCGAGTAACGAAACCGATTGTATGATTGGTTATCACTCGGTTTCTGTGATTGCTGATGCAATGGTAAAAGGTTTCAAAGGCTTTGATTATGAGAAAGCTTATGAAGCAGCAAAACATTCGGCAATGTTAGATCATTTGGGATTGAAAGCTTACAAACAAAACGGATTTATTTCGATTGACGATGAACACGAATCAGTTTCTAAAACATTAGAATATGCGTACGATGATTGGTGTATTGCGCAAATGGCATTGATTTTAAATAAACACGACGATTATAATTACTTTATCGAACGTTCTCAATATTGGAAAAATTTATTCAATCATGAGACAAAATTTATTCAGCCAAAGAAAAATGGAGGTTGGCTAAAACCTTTTGATCCGCGTGAAGTAAACAATAATTACACAGAGGCGAATGGTTGTCAATACACGTTTTTTGCACCGCAAGATATTAATGGAATGATTGATTTTTATGGTGGAAAAGATGGTTTTGATGCAAAATTAGATGAATTATTTAATGCACCATCAGAAACAACAGGTCGGGAGCAAGTGGATGTTACGGGACTTATCGGGCAATATGCGCAAGGAAATGAGCCGAGTCATCACGTGGCTTTTTTGTACAATTACATTGATAAGCCAAAAAAAACAAAAGAATTGGTTCATAAAATTTTGAATGAACATTACAAAAACTCGCCAGATGGATTGATTGGAAATGAAGATTGTGGGCAGATGAGCGCGTGGTACGTTTTGGCTTCGATGGGAATTTATAGCGTTACGCCAGGTTCGGGAATGTGGACGACTGTTGAGCCGTATTTTGATGAAATCACGATTAATCTAGAAGATGGAACGAAGCGTATAATCACGAAAAATAATTACAAAGAAAATCAATTTTTAGGATTTGAATTTTTGAAAGATAGAGAGATTAAACCTATTTCTGAAAGTGAAAAAATTGTAACAATTCCAGTTTTGGTTGCTGAAGACAGATCATTTCAAAATAAAATGAATGTTGAAGTAAAATCTTCTGAACCAAATGCGAAAATCTATGTTTCTGTGAATGGTAAAAAAGCAGAAATCTATAAAAAACCAATTTCAATCAAAGAAACAACTACAATTTCTTCTTTTGTGGAAGTGAATGGAAAGAAAAGTAAAACAATTTCTGGAACATTTACTAAGAAACCAAATGATTATACAATTCAGTTGAATTCTACCTACACACCGCAATATCATGCAGGTGGATATGATCAAAATTTTGATGCAATTGTTGACATGAAAAAAACGAAATCCGTTTCTTCGGTTGTCATGAATTTCTTGCAAGATTCTCGTTCTTGGATTGTCTTACCTACAAAATTAGAAGTCTATACATCGAAAGATAATCAGAATTTTAAATTGGTTGGAATGTTAGAAAAACAAGTTGATGCATTTGATAATAATGTGTTTTCTGATTCATGGAAAGTTCAGTTCAAAGCAGAAAAAGCACGTTATATCAATGTAAAAGCGACAAATTATGGTGCTTTCCCGAAAGGTCATTTAGCAGAACCTTTTCAAGGAAAATCCTATATTTTTGTTGATGAGATTATGATTAAATAAGATAATTTTTAAACTTATATAAAGAGGTAAATCAATACGATTTGCCTCTTTTTTCGTAACTTTATATTCGAAATTAAAGAAAATGCAAACAGAAATTTTAAACAAAACATTACAAAATCGTTCTATTAATCCGACTGCGATGAGATTGTTGGTCTTGGATAAATTGATGAATGCAGAAGTTGCGCTGAGCTTGGCTGATTTAGAAATTGAAATGGATCAGGCAGATCGAGTAACAATTTATAGAACCTTAAAAACTTTCGAAGAAAATAAATTAATTCATTCAATCGAGGACGGAACGGGCTCTATAAAATATGCGCTTTGCGAGTCGAGTTGCAAATGTACGCCCGAATTTACACATGCTCATTTTCATTGTAATAATTGTAATCAAACGTTTTGTTTGCGAAATATTCATGTGCCAGAAATCGATCTACCCAAAAATTTCAAGGCGGAACAATCTTCATTTATTCTGAAAGGAATTTGCGATCAATGTAAATCCTAAACTTTGCAACCAGATTGCAGCAATAACTTTATAATTTTGAAATATAAATTTTTGAATTATGTCTAAAGCTTGTTGTAGTACGTCAAATGACAAACATAAAGATACTCATGATCATAATCACGAAGGTCATGACCACGAACACAATAATAGTAAAATTTTATTAGGTGCCAGTTTAGCTATTTTCTTTGCCGGAATTTTTGTTCAATATGTTTTAAAACCAACTTGGTTTGTTGATAATCAAACTATTCGTTTGATATGGTTTGGCATTTCTTATATTTTAGTAGCATTTCCTGTTTGGGGAGAAGCGTTTAAATTAGCAAAAAAAATAGATTTCTTCAATGAATTTTCGTTGATGGGAATTGCGACTTTAGGTGCTTTCATTATTGGCGAATATCCAGAAGGTGTAGCGGTAATGTTGTTTTATACAATTGGCGAAATGTTTCAGGAAGCGGCGGTTAATAAGGCAAAAGGAAATATTAAAGCCTTATTAGATGTTCGTCCAGATACAGCGCATGTTTTACGAAATGGTAATTTCGAAACAATAAAACCACAAGATGTGGCAATTGGAGAAACAATTCAGGTAAAAGTTGGGGAAAAAGTTCCGTTAGATGGAATTATGATTTCAGATAAAGGAAGTTTTAATACTGCGGCTTTGACAGGAGAAAGTAAACCTTCAACGTATAAAACTGGAGAAACTGCTTTGGCAGGAATGTTAAATCTTGAAAATGTAATCGAAATTCAAACGACTAAAAAATTTGAAGATAGTTCGATTGCAAAAATTTTACAAATGGTTCAAGATGCAGCTTCTCGCAAAGCTCCAACTGAATTATTTATCCGAAAATTTGCAAAAATATATACGCCAATTGTTTTCTTTTTAGCGGCTGCTTTGGTGATTATTCCTTATTTCTTTGTTGATAATTACGATTTTAATGATTGGTTATACAGAGGTTTAGTTTTCTTGGTTGTTTCTTGTCCTTGTGCATTAGTAATTTCGGTTCCATTGGGTTATTTCGGAGGAATTGGGGCAGCTTCACGCAACGGAATTTTAGTAAAAGGTTCTAACTTTTTAGATTTAATGGCGAAAGTAAACACAGTTGTGATGGATAAAACAGGAACAATGACGGAAGGGGTTTTCGAAGTTCAAAAAATTGAAACTAATCTTCCTGAAAACGATTTTTTAAATCTTGTTTCGGCTTTAGAAAAGCAATCTACGCATCCAATTGCGAAAGCGATTGTGGCAAGTCATCCTTCAGAATTGAAAGCGATAGAAGTGGAAGAAATTTCTGGAAAAGGTTTGAAAGGAAAAGTTGATGGAAAAATAGTTTTAGCTGGAAATACTAAATTATTAGATCATTTCTCGATTCAATATCCACAAGAAATTCATGATATTGTAGAAAGTATTGTGGTGGTTGCAGTTGATGAAAAATATGCAGGATATATTACAATTGCTGATAAAATCAAGGAAGATGCGCAACAAGCAATTCAGAAAATGAAAGCTTTAGGTGTTTCGAAAACGATTATGTTGAGTGGAGATAAAAATACCATTACGCAAAAAGTTGCAAAAGAAGTTGGTGTTGATGAAGCTTTTGGTGGATTGTTACCAGAAGGAAAAGTAGAGAAAGTTGAAGCATTGAAAAAAGATCAAAATCAAGTGGTGGCTTTCGTAGGTGATGGAATCAATGATGCGCCTGTTCTAGCGCTTTCTGATGTCGGAATTGCGATGGGTGGACTTGGAAGCGATGCTGCGATAGAAACTGCAGATGTTGTAATCCAAACCGATCAACCTTCTAAAATTGCAACGGCGATAAAAATTGGTCGTGAAACAAAAAAGATTGTGATTCAGAATATCATTTTAGCAATGGGCGTTAAAATTATCGTGCTTTTCCTTGGAGCAGAAGGAATTGCCAATATGTGGGAAGCTGTTTTTGCAGATGTAGGTGTTGCTTTATTAGCAATTTTGAATGCTGTTCGAATTCAACGAATGAAATTTTAGATAAAAAATAAAGCGATCAATTGATCGCTTATTTTTTTATGTATAAATCTTTCATCAAATCTAAATCAACCTTTAAAATATCAGTTAAATAATTTTCGACTGAACCAAAATTCTTATTAATCGCTTCATAAGAGCTTTCCAAATATTCAGGTAAAACATCAATTAGATATTTATAATTCGGATCGATCTTTAAGATGTGTGCATATTTTTGTTCCAAAAAGATATTAGAAGCCAAGTAATCATCCATAATTGTATCTAAATCGACTTTCAAAGCAGATAAAATCATTGCTGTTGCAAATCCAGTTCGATCTTTTCCTGCAGTACAATGAAATAAAATTGGCGTTCTATTTTTATGTTGAATAATATCAAAAAAGCTTTTGTATTGCGTTTGACATGTTTTATCTAAAACAAAATCCTCGTAGATTTTACACATAAATTCTTTCGGATTTGAAATTCCAGCTTTGAATTGTTTCACTAAATTTTCGAAATGTCCAGAAGAAATATCCAAATGAACTTCGTGATTACAACTATTTGGAATGCGATCTTGATTTTTTAAACGTTCGTAAGTCGTGCGTAAATCAATAATTGTTCGAATTGGAAAATCGTTTAAAATCTCCAAATCATCATCTGTCAAATTTGCTAAATCATCAGATCGAATTAACAATCCTTTTCTAATGACTTCATTTTTTGTGTTAATTATTCCACCTAAATCTCTGCAATTAAATCCGCCTTCAAGTGGAAGAGTTCTTTGTCCGAGCGAGATTTCGCATAAAGTATTTTCCATTTTCTGTTCGTTTTTTAGGTTATTTTTAATATGTAAAAGTTAAGGTTAATTATTTAGTTATCATATTAAAATCGTATTAAAAAAAGTATAACTTTTTACTTTAACAT
This sequence comes from Empedobacter sp. UBA7252, assembly GCF_002472765.1. Classification (NCBI taxonomy): domain Bacteria; kingdom Pseudomonadati; phylum Bacteroidota; class Flavobacteriia; order Flavobacteriales; family Weeksellaceae; genus Empedobacter; species Empedobacter sp. UBA7252. The sequence goes on along the minus strand of NZ_DKSQ01000076.1, from coordinate 71,875 downwards.
TTTATTATTCTTATTCAATCTAAATTTACTTTATATTCGTATAGAATTAGAATAAATCTAAATAATCTGATGGGAGATAAAGTGAAAATTGCGAAGGAGAAGTTCATCTTAAAAAAGAAAGAATTTGTGACACCACATCTTATTCGCGTTCATTTGGAAAATGATGATGTATCTTTTTTTAAGGATACAACGTTGGGCGGAACATGTAAATTACTTTTTCCACCGCTTGGGATCCGTGATATTCACTATGCTGAGTATGATGAAGAGAATCAAAAATGGATTTCGCCATCAGAAAAATTTAAACCAGTTTCTCGTACCTATACGTTGCGCGATATTGATGCAAAAAACAATGTGATTGTGATTGATATTGCAAATCATGGATTGAATGGTCCAGGATCGCGTTGGGCAAATGAGGCGAAAGTTGGAGATATGATTGGAGTTTCGATGAAGTCGAAAAAAAAAGATTTGGCTCCAAAAACAGATTTCATTTTCTTGGCTGCAGATTTAACAGGCTTGCCTGTAATTTCAGCAATTATAGAGTCGCTTCCTGCTAAAACAAACGGAATTGTTTGTGTGGAAGTCCCAACAGAAGATGATATTCACCAAATTGAAACGAAAGCAAATTTAGAATTTAAATGGATTGTGAATCAAAATGTAGGAAGCGGAATAGCTTTATATAGTTTGACAAAAAATCAGAAATTTCCGAAACGCAAAGACGGAAAACGATTTGCTTATGTTGCGGGGGAATCTAAATCTGTAAAGGAAATAAAATCATTTTTTAAAGATGATTTAGAATGGAAAAAAGACGAATTTTATTGTACATCGCATTGGAAAGCAGGAAAAGCAGAGAAAAATGCATTAGAAAATTGTCACGATAAAATAGAACAAGAATTGTTGGTAAGAGTTTTCTAAAAACAAGAGGGATATTTAATCAAAAAGCTTTATCAGAAATGGTGAAGCTTTTTTTGTTATCTTTAAATTTCTAATTGCATTAAAATGAAGTATATCTTATTGTTGTTGTTTTCAGTTTCAGTTTTTGGTCAAGAAAAATTTAAAGTAGAATATGAAAGACGGAATTTTATTAATTTGAATGATCCGAATCCAGAATCGAAAAGATTAAGAGAGGAAATGTTTTCGAAACCAAAATATATTGCTCTTTCTATCGATGCAAATCAATGTCTTTCACAAGAAATAGAACGAATTGATAATTCGCAAGGACCAAAATATTCGATGAAAGTTTTAGGTGGTTTTAAAGATTTGGAAAGCTTTTATGATTTCGATACGAATTCAAAAATAATCATGAGAGAAATGGATTCCAAATTGTATAATATCTCTGATTCCATTGCAACTTATAAATGGAGTATTACGCGAGAATCCAAAAAAATAAAAGGTTATGATGTACGAAAAGCAGTAGCTGTTGACGCTAATTTCAACATAGAAGCGTGGTATGTTCCTTCGATAAAATCAAAATGTGGACCAGATGAATACAATGGTTTGCCAGGATTATTATTAGAACTGAAGAAAACTTCTTTGAAAGATGAAAATCAGTATACAACTTATAAGTTAGAATCAATTTCGATTGACGATAAGCTGAAACTACAAAAACCAACGAAAGGAAAAGTAATTTCGACACCAGAATTTGATAAAATTGAGAAAGAATATTATCAAAAAATACAAGAAAATATCAACAAAAAAACAGGAGTTGATAAAGATGATTAACAAAAAAACGGCTCAATTTTGAGCCGTTTTTTTGTTATTTTGATTCAATAATCGTAAACTTACTTATTAAGAAATTCATCAATTTCAGTGTGGTTATTCAACCAATCTTTTGCCATTTCGAATGCAGATAAATTTTTGCTTAATTCTAGTGGGTGTTCCTTAAGTAATTTTAAAAATTGTTGATTAATCAAATCAATTGTGTAGCGTTCCGCTTGATTAAGCTGTTGTTTTTCTCGGTTTGATGCGTAATAATTATTTTCATTAATAAAATTGAAATAATCATTGACCAATTCCCAAAGTTCAGGAATTCCTTTTCCGATTAATCCAGAACCGATAATTGATTTTCTTTTCCATTGAGAAGATTTGGTTGGTAAAAATTGCAATGAACGAACAATATCCAATTTTGCATCTTTCACTAATTTTTCTTGAAACGAATCTGATTTATTGACAAAAATTAAATCAGCCATTTCCATAATTCCTCGTTTTATTCCTTGTAAATCATCTCCAGAACCCGGAAGTTGAAGAAATAAGAAGAGATCTGAAATTTCATTTACTAAGGTTTCAGATTGTCCAACACCGACAGTTTCAATCAAAATATTTTCAAACCCTGCTGCTTCGCATAATAAAATTGCTTCATATGTACGTGAGGTAACACCACCTAAAGAACCGTTAGAAGCGCTTGGACGTATATAAGCATTCTCTTCTCGCGATAAGTCCTCCATGCGTGTTTTGTCGCCTAAAATACTTCCTTTTGAAAGGGAACTACTTGGATCAATTGCTAAAATCGCTACTTTTTCACCTTTACTTAGAATATATTTCCCCAAAGATTCGATAAAAGTACTTTTACCAACACCGGGAATTCCTGTAATGGCAATTCTTTTTGAAGTTTTGGAAACAGGTAATAAACTAATGATATGTTGCGCTAATTTCAAATCGTCTAAACGATTGCTTTCGGCTAGTGTAATAGCTCTTGATAAGGCAAAACGATCGCCTTCTTTTATTTTTTGAGCAAGTATTTCGGGGTCAATTTTTCGCATAAGACACAATCTTAGATTAAAGATAAAGTCTTAATTAAGAATAAAAAAATACAATCGAAATTTGTGAATGTATTTTATATAGCTCTTGCATTGATTGGTATAAAAAATAAAACAAATATAATTGTTTATATATTTTAAATTCAATTATATAAACTTCATTAATTCGTAATTATGAATTTTTTTGTTCCTCTTTAATTCTTTTTATAAAAGCAGAAGGAGATTCATTCATGATTTGAGTAAAAGTTGTTGTAAAAGTACTATGAGAAGCAAATCCGCAATCACTTGCTAAATAGCTTACTTTCGTGTTAATGTATTTCGGCTCATTTTGAAGTCGATTGACGATATAATTTACTCTCAATTCATTCAAATAAGAATTAAATTGCTTTTGACGATGAGTTTTAATGATTTCAGAAAGATATTTTGTATTCGTTTCAAATTGTTTTGATAATGAAGCAAGGTTAATATCTTTCTTAGTAAAGCCTTTATTCTTCTCAAATAACTCTAATTTTCGAAGTAAGTCATTCTCGGTTTTAGATGAAATGCTAAGGTTATTCGTTGGTTTTTCTTCAATCATAACCTCTGTTGGTGGAGTTGGAGAAATGATTTTATTTGTAACCTCTTCTTTGATTGGTTCAGAAGGAATTTCTTTAATCTCTTTTACAGAACTTATTTCTTCGACAGAAATCTCAGTTGATTGTTTAGTTTTTTTGGAAACAAAGTAAATAATTAATCCTAAGATAATTATCGCTGAAATTAATAATAAAATGATTAACCAAGTTTCCATTTTTTGTAAAATTTATATTCCGAATTAATAAAATAAAACCAATTGATAATCATTAAAATAATTGATTTTCAATGATTATACTATTTGTAAAAATACTCCGAAATTTTGAAATAAAAAAGGCTAACTTTTAAGAGTTAGCCTTTTTTTTGAAATTCATCTTTGCTTGGAGAACAACCACAGCCTTTTGAGCATCCGCCTCCTTTTGAACTAAATGAGTTTCTAATTAATTTTACAACATACCAAACTGCAAATCCGAAAAGGAAAGCGATAAAAATATATTGTATCCAAATATTGTCCATACTATTATTTTAAAAAATGATATGCAATAAATGCAACTACATATGCCAAACCTGTCATAAACCCTGTCTGAATCAATGTCCATTTCCAAGAATTTGTTTCGCGTTTTACGATCGCAATTGTACTCATACATTGCATTGCGAATGCATAAAATAACAACAATGAAACTCCTGTAGCGAGGTTATATGCTGGTTCTCCTGTGTTTTGGTTGATCTCATTTTTCATACGATGAAGTAAACGATCTTTTTGACCATTGTCCTCTACATCAACTTCTCCTAAACTGTAAACCGTTGACATTGTTCCGACAAAAACTTCACGCGCAGCGAATGACGAAATCAAACCAATTCCCATCTTCCAATCGTATCCTAATGGCTCTACAACTGGCTCTATAACTGAACCTAATCTACCCAAATAAGAATGTTCTAATTTATAAGAAGCAATTTCATTTGCTAAATCTTCTTCATTCATTTTTGGATGATGAGCAGTTACAATTTCTTCTGCATTTCTGAATTGTTCTCCAGGTCCGAAAGTTCCTAAAACCCAAAGAATAATCGAAATTGCAAATATGATTTTACCCGCATCAACTAAAAATCCTAACGTTTTTTCCCAAACATTAATTCCAACATTTTTCCAATCAGGAAGTTTGTACGTTGGCATTTCTAAAATTAGGTAACTTTTATGTTTTGCTTTAATGATTAAATCCAATAAAATAGCACTTCCTAATGCGCCTAAAACACCTAAAATGTACATCACAAATAACGCCAAAGCTTGGTAACTTAATCCAAAAATATGTTCGTCGGGAATTACTAAAGCAATTAAAACGATGTAAATTGGTAAACGAGCCGAACACGTCATAAAAGGCGTTACAAGTATCGTTAATAGACGCTCTTTGTCATTTTCGATATTACGTGCAGACATGATTGCAGGAACGGCACAGGCAACTCCAGAAATTAACGGAACAACACTTTTTCCGCTTAATCCAAATGGTTTTAACCATCTGTCCATTAAATAAACCACGCGGCTCATGTAGCCCGTTTCTTCCATTATTGAAATGAATAAAAACAAAATGGCAATTTGCGGAACGAAAACGGCAATCCCTTCTATACCTGGGATTATTGCACCTCCAATGATTTCGTTGATAGGTCCTTCAGGTATTAAACTAATTGCTTTTTCGTCGATCCAACCAAATAAATCTTCGACCATTGTCATTAATGGTGCAGACCACGCATAAACAGCTTGAAAGATTAATAATAAAATTCCTAAAAAGATGATGTATCCAAAAACTGGATGAATCAATGTTTTATCAATTTTATCGGTTAAGGTTTCATTTCCGTCAAAATTATATGAAATAATATCGTTTAATTTTTCCTCTAAAATTTTATTTCGATCTAAGGCTTCTTTGACTTGTAATCGTTTCGAAACAATAGAATTTTCTTTTTTAATTGTATCTAATTTACTTAGATTTTCTTTCGATTCGAACGGAACTTCTTTCTGTGAAAGATATTGCCAAGCTAAATAATCAGATTTAAGATTAAATTCATTCTTGATTTTTTCTACAATAGAAAGATACTCTTTCGGAATTTCGTAATGACGATTATATGGAGTTGCGTCTTTTGTAAAAGCTTCTACTAATTCATCAATTCCTTCGCTTGTACGCGCGTTTGTTAAGTATATTTTTGTTTGAAGAAAATCTTCTAACTTTTTCAAATCAATATTAAGTCCCTTGCTTTTGATTTCATCTTTCATATTGATGACAAAAATTGCAGGAACGTCTAAATCTCGAACTTGTTGATACAACAAAATCGATCGTTTTAGATTAGATGGCTCACCAATAACAACTGCTAAATTTGGGTAATGACTATTGGTTTTGTCTCCTAAAGTTTTGAATACAATTTCTTCATCCAAAGAACTTGGATAAATTGTATACGTTCCGGGAAAATCTGTAATTTGGAATTTATTTCCATTTCGTTCTATTTTACCTTCGCGCTTTTCTACCGTCACACCAGGATAATTCCCAACTTTTTGACGAAGATTTGTTAATTTATTAAATAACGAAGTTTTACCAACATTTGGGTTACCAATTAAGGCAATTTTATAATGATTCATTATTTTTTTGTTATCAAAATTTTATCGGCTTCGTTTCTTCTTAAAGCTAAAACAGACTTATTAGAGATGATACTGATGCAAATAGGACCACCAAATGGAGCCTTATTTTTTACCAATAAACTTGTTCCAGGAATAAAGCCCATTTCATAAAACTTTGCAGGAATATCTTCGGTACTAAACCCTGTTACAACTGCTTGTTCGCCAATTTTTAAATCTTTTAAAGAATAATTTTCAATCATTTCTACCAATCTATCTATGAATTATCTCAAAGGCAAAGATACTTATTTTTAATTAATCCAAATAGAAGATATGTCATAGTTTTTTTATCTTTCTAATTAAATTTCAATGAATTCAAGTATCTAAATTCAAAATTTTGATTATCTTTGCACTCAATTTTCATTTATAAACATTAATTTATGTACGCAATTGTAGAGATAGCAGGGCTTCAATACAAAGTTGAAAAAGACCAACAATTGTTTGTAAACCGTTTAGCTGGTGAAGCAGGTGACGAAGTAAAATTCGACCGTGTTTTATTAACAGATAACGGAGCAATCACTGTCGGCGCCCCAGTTATAGACGGAGTTACCGTAGTAGCTAAAATCGTTGAACACGTGAAAGGAGACAAAGTAATCGTTTTCAAAAAGAAAAGAAGAAAAGGTTACCAAAAGTCTAACGGTCATCGTCAACAATTCACTAAAATTGAAGTAGCTTCAATCGGTTAAGATTGAGCTGAGATTAATTATTAACTCTTAAAAACAAAACGAAATGGCACATAAGAAAGGGGTCGGAAGTTCGAAAAATGGTCGTGAATCACATTCGAAACGTTTAGGTGTTAAAATTTTTGGTGGACAAGCAGCAATCGCTGGTAACATTATTGTTCGTCAAAGAGGTACTCAACATCATCCTGGTGATAATGTAGGAATCGGTAAAGATCACACATTATTCGCTTTAATTGACGGAAAAGTAGTTTTCACTAAAAAACGTAACGATAGATCTTACGTTTCAGTTGAACCATTATCTTAATTGATAATTCGACAGCGAAAATGCTAACAATATAAAAGCTCGAACTTATTACTTCGAGCTTTTTTTATGATTTTTATTCTTCTAAGTCTACAGCTCCTTTAGAGTATACTTCATCAGAATTTAAGTTTATGTTGAATCCTTTTTCAATTAACTTATCTCGAATTAATTTCCTTTTTCCCCAAGGATCAATAGATTGGATAATTCCTTTTTTATCAAAATAAAATGAATAATACAATGGATTACTCGTACCATGTTTACATTGGAAGGTATTTTCGTTTAAATTTAATTTCTTAGAATTTATTGGTTTTAAAAATTTATACCTTTTAAAATTAATGTCAGCAGAATCTATAATAGCAATTGTATAGTTTTTATACTCATATTGTTGAGTTTTCTCATTTGTGTTACAAGATCCTAAGTATGCCATAAAAGTAATTCCAACTCCAAATTCAGCATTATTAAAAAAAACTTTTCTATCAGGACTTTTTAATTTATCAAAACCTAGAATTAAATAAGAATTATTAGGATTAATACGTTCATTATGTTTTTCTCCTAATTCAATAAAAGTATCAACTGTTTTTTTTAGTTGTTTGCTCTTATAAGTAGAATTGAATGTTGATGAACATGAACAAAAAAATAGAATAAATGAAAGTAAAAAGTATTTCATAAGTGGTTAATTAATAGAACTAAATTACAACTTATTTCAACTAAAAAAGCATCCAATTTCTTGAATGCTTTTTGATTTTATTATTTTGAAGAGAAGCTGAAATGAAATCAGCTTGACACGTTTTGTTTTGATAATTCGTTAAGTCATCTGAACTCGTTTAAGGATCACATTTTTTAATTAGCGAATTATCTCATTAACCTATTCTTCTTCCGTTTCAACTCCCCAACCTTGTGCAGTTAATGGAACCATTTGCTCACTTCCACGAGTAATCAAATAGTTTTCTTCGTTTTTACCAGTTACATGACCAATTACCGTTAAATGTGGATTTCCTTTGATTTTTTCAAAATCTTTTTGATCAATTGTAAACAATAATTCGTAATCTTCTCCACCGCTTAAAGCACATGTGATTGGATTGATTTTGAATTCTTCGGCTGTGCGAATAACAACAGAATCTAACGGGATTTTTTCTTCGTATATATTAATTCCAACACCACTTTCTTTTGAGATATGAATAATTTCAGAAGATAATCCGTCCGAAATATCAATCATAGAAGTTGGTTTAACTTTCAACTCTTTCAAAAGATTGATAATATCCAAACGCGCTTCAGGTTTTAATTGACGTTCAATTAAATATGAATAATTTTCGAAATCTGGTTGATTATTAGGATTCACTTTTGAAACTTGCGCTTCGCGTTCCAAAACTTGCAAACCAAGAAAAGAAGCACCTAAATCTCCAGAAAGAACAACCAAATCATTTTCCTTCGCACCATTTCTATAAGTCAAATCTTTTTCTGGAGCCGAGCCAATTGCAGTCATACTCAAAACAAGTCCGCTAACAGAAGAAGTTGTATCGCCTCCCACAATATCGATATTGTATTTATCGCAAGCGTATTTCATTCCGTTGTAAATTTCGTCCACAGCTTCTATCGTAAAACGATTCGAAATTGCCATCGAAATCAACAATTGTTTTGGAATAGCATTCATCGCCAAAATATCACTAATTGCCGTCACAACCGCTTTGTACCCCAAGTGACGTAAAGGCATATACGACCAGCTAAAATTTACGCCTTCTACTAACATATCAGTAGAAACCACAATTTTCTCTTTTTTATAATCAAGAACAGCCGCATCGTCACCAATTCCTTTGATAGAACTTTCTAATTTGATTGGAAAACCTTCTTTGATTTGGTTAATTAAACCAAATTCTCCAATTTCGGCTAAACTTGTTTTTGAAACGTTTTTATCTTCTAACATGATTTTATTTTTGAGTAAAGATTGAAGGATCTATATTTTCTGAACGAAAAGGTAAATTGATAATGTCCTGTTTCGACATTGTTTTGACGGTTTGTCCTTCAAATGATTTTTTAATATTTTCTAACATTTCTGTTGGTGGTGCTTGCATTTTTCTTTTCGACATCGAAAACCAAACACCTGTCAATTCAGAATGGCAAAGATGTACACCATCTTGGTTATATAAATTATGAATAAATTGATAAATCATTCCATCTTCCGACATTCCACCAATTTCTACCGAAATATAAATTTCTTCACCTTCCATAGCTTCCTTAAAAAAAGAAAATTGTTCGTGCAAAATAGCTGGTCCAATTCCATATTCCTCCAAATTTTTCATCGAAATGCCATAATCTCTCAAAAAAGCAATACGTGCAAAACTTGTAAAATTCATATACGAAGCGTTCGCTAAATGGCGATTAGCATCCAAATCTGACCATCGAATAATGGTTTTTTGAAAATATTTATTATTCATGAATTGAAAAATTATTTAAGGTACAAAGTTACGGATTACTATTTATACGAAAATGATAATATTTTTAATCATCGTAAATAATAAAAAACAATAAGATTTAACATCAAATTAAAATATAGATATTTAATAATTTGTATCTTTAAAAAGCTATTAAACAGACAGATTATGAAAAAAATATTATTTCCAACAGATTTTTCAGAAACAGCAAATAATGCGTTTTTGTATGCGTTAAATTTAGCCGAAAATCAAAATGCAGAATTATATGTTTTGCATGCTTTTCAGTATCCAATGGTAAGTGGAGGAATCGATGCTGGTATTTTGCAAGATGTTTATAATACAATTGAATTAAATAATTTCGAGAATTTAAAAGATCATATTCCGTTCTTGAGAAAAATGGCTGAGGATAATGGTTTTGCAAATGTTGATTTGAAATTTTTCGTAAAAGAAGGAATGCTTTCGTTTGTATTGCCAACATTTATCGAAGATGAAAAAGTGGATTTTGTAGTAATGGGAACGACTGGAAATACAGGATTTGATAAAGTCCTTTTTGGTTCGAATACGATGAATGCAATAAAACATCTTAAAATTCCGGTATTGAGCGTGCCAAATGGTTACGAATTCAAAGGAATAAATAATATTGGATTTACGACAATTTTCCAAGATAAAGACCGCAAAGCCTTAGATTATTTAACCGAAATTGCTTATCGCTATAAAGCAAAAGTGCATTGCTTACACGTTTCGAAAGATGGAAATTACGATATTCCGACGCTTAATCATTGGAAAGAATATTATAAAGATGAACCTGTAGATTTTTTTATTTATACTGCGGATGAATCTGTAGATGCAGTTTTGGAATTTATTAAAGAAGAAAAAATTGATTTGTTGACAGTAGTTAGCCGTAACAAAGGCTTCTTCGAGAAATTATTTTCACCAAGTTTTACAAAGAAAATTTTGACACAACATAACGTGCCTTTGTTTGTTTTCCACGAATAAGATAATTTATACTGAATATACAAAAAGCTTAATCTGTAGAAATAGATTGAGCTTTTTTCGTGTTGAAATAAAATTATTCGTAACTTTTGAGTACAAAACACGAAAAGATGAAAAAAATATTGTTCCCGACAGATTTCTCAGAAACAGCTAATAACGCCTTTTTATATGCACTAAATCTTGCAAAAAGTATCGATGCACAAGTTTATGTGTTGCATGTTTACGAATTGCCAATGATTACAGGAAGTTTGAGTGCTGGATTGATTCAGAATGTATATGAAACGGTAGAATTAGGAAGTTTTGACAACTTCAAAGATAATATTCCGCAATTAAGACAAATAGCTGTTGAAAATGATTTGAATGAAATTCCAATCAAATTTATCTTAGAAGAAGGAAATTTCTTATATATTTTACGTGAAATTATTGGAGAAGAAAGCGTTGATTTTGTAGTGATGGGAACAGACGGAAATTCAGGAATAGAAAAAATGCTTTTCGGTTCGAATACGATAAATGCGATTACGTCGATGAAAGTTCCAATTCTTAGTATTCCGCATGGAATGTCTTTCAAAGGATTTAAGAATATTGGTTTTACTACTGTTTTTGATCAAAAAGATAAAGATGCATTGAAGTATTTGATCGAAATTGCAAATCGTCATCATGCAAAAATTCATTGCATGCACGTTTCGAAAGACGGAAAATTTAATCAACAAGCGATGAAAGATTGGCAAGATCAGTTTGCTGGAGATCCAATTGTATTTGAAGTTTATCATGATGCAGATCCTGTAAATGCGGTGTTGGATTTTATCAAGGAAAAACAAATAGATTTGTTGACGGTTGTAAGCCGCAATAAAGGGTTTTTTGATAAGATTTTTTCACCAGGATTTACAAAGAAAATTGCAAATAAAAATATTACACCTTTGTTCGTTTTTCATGAACAAAAAGTTTAGAAGGAGATGTGAAAACATTTCCTTTTTTTATCAAAAATTCTGTTAAAAATAAAACTTTACCTTTGTCTCGTGAAAAGAATAGCCATAGTAGGAGGTGGTGCCGCAGGATATTTTGTTGCTGCAAACCTTGGAAAAACTGTAGGACAACAAACTATATTGTTTGAACAAGCAAATTTACCGCTTCAAAAAGTACGCATTTCGGGCGGAGGAAGATGTAATGTTACGCATGCATGTTTTGATCCGCTTGATTTGGTCGAGTTTTATCCGCGTGGAAGAAAGGAATTATTAAGTGTTTTTTACACGTTTCAACCGGGTGATACAATGGCTTGGTTTGATGAGCGCGGAGTAGAATTGAAAATAGAAGACGATAACCGTATTTTTCCAGTTAGCGATTCTTCACTTTCGATTATAGAGGCTTTGACAAAAGCGGTTGATAAAAATAAAGTTCAGCTTAATTTCTCAGACGGTGTGCAAGAAATTAATAAAGTTGATGGTGGTTATGAATTGATAACAAAATCAGGAAAACATTTTTTCGAAACGGTGATTGTGACAACAGGAAGTACGCCTAAATTTTGGAAAAGTTTGAAAAATATAGGTTTGAAAATCGTTCAACCAGTTCCTTCTTTATTCACGTTTAATTGCAAAGATCCTCGAATTGAAGGATTGATGGGAATTTCTTTCGATAATGCTGAAGTCAAAATCAATCAACAAAAATTAGAAGAAGAAGGTCCGTTACTAATTACGCATTGGGGATTTAGTGGACCAGCGATTTTGAGATTATCGGCTTGGGGTGCTTTAAAATTGAATGAAAGCAATTATAAATTCGAAACTGAAATCAATTTTGTAAATCAATCTAAAGACGAAATCATTTCATTTTTGAATGATAAAAAACAAGTTGATGCTAAGAAAAATGTGCATAAAAATAATCCATTCGATTTTCCGAAGCGTTTTTGGTTTAGTATTCTGAGCTATTGTAATATAGATGAAAACAAGGTTTATGCAGATTTATCGAAAAAACACATCGAAGCAATTGCAATAGAATTGACGCAAGGAAAATACCAAATTAATGGAAAAAGTACGTTCAAAGATGAGTTTGTAACGGCAGGCGGTGTCGATTTGAAAGAAATTGATTTTCATTCGATGCAAGCAAAAAAAATCCCACAATTGTTTATGGCTGGAGAGGTTTTAAATATTGATGCTATAACAGGTGGATTCAATTTTCAGGCATGTTGGTCTGAAGGTTATATTATATCTGAAAAAATCAAAGAAATTTATCAATAGTGTATATTTTACACGAATGTTATTCTGGCTGAAAGCCTTAATAGTAAAGATTTTTTCAAAATTTATTATGTTAACATAACGTTATTATAAAATTATGTTATTTTTGTTTAAAGGAATTATTAAAAACGAACAAAAAATATGAAGAAAATTTTCTTAACCTTAGCATTAATCGGCTTATCTTCTTCTGCATTTGCAGGTGGATACCGAGTTGCTTTACAAGGAGTTCGCCAAGCAGCATTGGGGGGAACTTCTGCAACACAAACTCACGATGCGAGTGTTGCGTTTTATAATCCTGCAGGTTTAGCTTTTGTTGATAGTAAATTGAGTATTGCTGTCGGAGGTTTTGGTGTAAAAACTGACGTAAAATGGCAAGATCCAATGACGTTACAAAAAGCAGAAACAGATAGTAAATTAGGAACACCAATGTATTTGGCAGTTAGTTACAAGCCTGTAGATGATTTAGCAATTGGATTGAGTGTTACGACGCCTTTTGGTAGTTCGGTTACGTGGCCAGAAGATTGGCAAAACAAAGCAAATATTACACATATTGACTTGAAAGCATTCAATATTCAGCCAACGGTTGCATATCGTTTTTCTGACTGGTTTAGTTTGGGTGTAGGTTTCATTTATACACACGGAACAGCTAAATTAGAGAAAGTACAAACAGTTGCTGGAAATGATATTAAACTTAAATTAGAGGATAAAGATGCCCATGGTTTAGGATTTAATGTTGGAGCAATGTTCAAGCCAACAGATAAATTTGGAGTTGGAATTGCGTACCGTTCTAATGTAGATGTTTCTGCAAACAAAGGTGATGTTACATGGTCGAATGTTCCTTCTGGAATTGCATCTAATGTACCTTTTAATACAGATAAATGGAATACAACTTTACCATTACCATCAGAGTTTACATTTGGGATGTCATACAAAGTTTTACCACAATTAGAACTTTTTGGAGATGTAGTTTGGCAAAACTGGACACGTTACAAAAGTTTAGATATCAATTTATATAATGATGCTTCTAATACTTTCTACACATCATCTTCTACGAAAAACTGGAAAGACAATACATTATTCCGTTTTGGAGCTGAGTATACTTTCAGCGAGATGATTGTTGGACGTGTTGGTTATTATCACGATAAATCACCAGTGCCATCAGCTTATTGGTCATCAGAAACACCAAGTTCTAACTTAAATTCAGTTTCAGCTGGATTAGGATTTAGATTCGAGTCAGGATTTAATGTTGATTTATTTGGATCATATGTAAAAGGAGACGAAAGACATATTGATAATATTCAACAAAACTTCTCTGGAGATGTTAAAATGCGTGCTATAAACTTTGGTTTAGGCGTATCGTACAACTTAAAATAAGACAAAAATGAAACACTTAAATAAAATAGTATTAGTTGCATTAGCTGCTACGATGTTTAACTGTAGCGAAGATTTCGAACATCCAATTGAAGATATTCAAGTTTCTGCTGGTGAAGCAAACTTTTCTACATATATCGCATTAGGAAACTCGTTAACTTCTGGTTATAGAGATAATGCATTGTACAAATCTGGACAAGAAAATTCTTACCCAAACATGTTAGCTGGATTGATGAAAGCTGCAGGAGGAGGAGAATTTAAAATTCCATATATGTCAAATGATACAGGTGGATTTACTGATTTACCAGGTTTTCCAGGTAAATTGAATTTACAAATTGTAAATGGAGCTTTAACACCAGTTCCAAGTGCTGCGGGTGGAGCTTTAGATATCTTAGCAGATAAAGGAAAGTTTCAAAATATGGGAGTTCCAGGTGCTAAGTCTTATCATTTAGTTGCGCCAGGTTATGGAAATCCAGCAGGCTTAAAAACTGATCCAGCAACAGCGAATCCTTATTTTGTACGTTTTGCAAGTGGTGCGACAACTTCTGTAGTTGCAGATGCAGTTGCTCAAAAGCCAACATTTTTCTCTTATTGGATTGGGAACAATGATGTATTAGGTTATGCAACATCTGGAGGAGTTGGAGTAGATCATAATGAAACAAATAATGTTGATCCAAGAACTTATGGAAGTAATGATATTTCTAATGTAAATGTGGTAAAATCTACAATTAATGATGGATTAAAAGCATTAACATCGGTAGGAGCAAAAGGAGTTATTGCAAATATTCCTTCTGTAACATCTATTCCATATTTTACAACGGTTCCATACGCACCTTTATCACCAGCAAATCCAAGTTTTGCACCAATGATTGATGAATTGAATGCAACTTATGCAGGATTAAATCAAGTATTTGATGCAGTTGGTGCTTCAGAAAGAAAAATTTCTTTTTCTAAGACTGCTGCAAGTGCTGTAGTAATTAAAGATAAAGATTTAGCGGATTTATCAACAACGATTACTGCTGCATTAATTAAAGCAGGATATGATACTGGTACTGCAACTTTGTTTGGAATTACTTATGGACAAGCTCGTCAAGCAACAGCAAAAGATTTATTGGTTTTGACTTCTTCATCTGTAATTGGAAAAGTTGACACAAATAGAGTTGCAGAATTAATGAAGTTAGGGTTAACTCAAGAGAAAGCTGGTAAATTATCAGTAGTAGGTGTTAGTTATCCAATGACAGATAATTATGTATTAACAGCAAAAGAAACTGCGAAAGCAGAAGCAGCTGTAGTTAAATACAATGCAGCAATTGCGGAGTTAGCAACTGCTTATAATTTAGCTTTAGTTGATGCATATTCTGAAATGAAAAAATTAAGTTCTCAATCAGGGATTAAATATTACGGACAAACATATACAACAACTTTCGTTTCTGGTGGAGCGTTCTCATTAGATGGAGTTCACTTAACTGGAACTGGATATGCAATTGTCGCAAATATGTTTGCTGATGCAATCAACCAAAAATATCATTCAACTTTAAGACACGTTTACCCAGGAAATTATCCAGGTATTGCAATTCCTTAATTGAATGTTTAGATAACAAAAAAATCCGCTCATCGAGCGGATTTTTTATTATTTATGTTTTTTGAAATGATTATTTCAATTCTTCATTTCGCATAAATTCTTCTGCTTTTTCGACCATATTTTTCGATCCGCAAAAGAAAGGAATACGTTGGTGTAATTCTGTAGGTTCAATATCCATAATGCGTTGGAAACCGTCAGAAGCTTTTCCTCCTGCTTGTTCCGCGATAAAAGCCATCGGGTTGCATTCGTACAATAAACGTAATTTTCCGTTCGGATTATTTGTTCCAGAAGGATAAATATAAATTCCTCCTTTCAGCATGTTTCGGTGAAAATCTGAGCATAAAGAACCAATGTAACGAGAAGTGTACGGACGATCTTCCTCATCTGCCTGACAGTATTTGATGTAATTTTTAACCCCTTGAGGGAATTTTACATAATTACCTTCGTTAACTGAATAAATGTGTCCATCTTCTGGAATACACATATTTGGATGAGATAAATAGAACGTTCCGATTCCTGGGTTCAATGTAAATCCATTTACACCATTTCCTGTTGTATAAACTAACATTGTCGATGTTCCATAAATTACATATCCCGCAGCAACTTGCTTATTTCCTGGTTGTAAGAAATCTGCTTTTGTAACAGGTGTTCCAGGTTCAGAAACACGGTGGTAGATTGAGAAAATTGTTCCAACAGAAACATTTACGTCGATGTTTGATGAGCCATCAAGTGGATCAATCAACACAACATATTTACTGTTTTTTGAATTTTTTGAAGGTTGAATCGCGATAAAATCTTCGTTTTCTTCCGAAGCAATACCACAAACAACTTCGCGTTGCGACAACGTTTCGATAAACGTATCGTTTGCGAAAACATCTAATTTTTGTTGTTTTTCTCCTTGGACATTTTCATTTCCGAATTCGCCTAAGATATTTACAAGTCCTGCTTTGTTTACTTTATAATTAACAACTTTTGTAGCTAATTTAATAGAACTCAGTAATCTAGATAATTCTCCGGATGAGTAAATAAAATCTGCTTGATTTTCTATGATAAACTCTCCAAGAGTTTGATGAGAATTAGTATTCATAATTATGTTTTGCTGGTCAAATATCGGAATAATAACTCAATTTTATATCATTTCAAACGTTTGAAATTAATCTAAATACGTGAAAATCATCATTCAAATTTATTTTTTATTTTAATTAAAATCGGTCAACATATAAAGTGTAGTTTGGTTATATTTGCAAGTTAAATATTTACAAAAAAAAGTTTTTATAGAAATGAAAGTTTTCAAATTCGGTGGTGCTTCGGTGAAAGATGCAGCCGGCGTTAGAAATGTTGCGAGTTTATTGCAATCTGTTGGTTACGAAAATACATGTATCATTGTTTCTGCTATGGGCAAGACAACAAATGCATTGGAAGAGGTAGTCAAACGCTATTTTGAAAAACAAGATTTCGAAAAAACAATTAACGAAGTAAAAGAACAGCACATTGCTTTAGCGACAGAATTATTTGATAATCCAGCTGAGGTTTCTAACGAAATTTCGCAATTTTTTGATGATATTGTTTCGTTTTTAAGACGTAACAAATCACCAAATTATAGCTATGTGTATGATCAAGTGGTTTGTTGTGGAGAATTAATTTCGACAAAAATCATCAGTATGTATCTTAATTCGATACAAATTAATAACGAATGGTTAGATGTTCGCGATTATATCAAAACAGATAATACATATCGTGAAGGAAAAGTAAATTGGGCATTAACAGAAGAAAGTATTAAACGTTTACCAAACACAGGTTTGTTTATTACCCAAGGTTTCTTAGGTTCTGATCCTAACTTTTTCACAACAACTTTAGGGCGTGAAGGTTCAGATTATTCTGCGGCGATTTTTGCTTATTGTTTAAATGCGGATAACATGACGATTTGGAAAGATGTTCCTGGAGTTTTGAATGCTGATCCACGTTATTTTGATAATGCTGAGCTGTTAAATCATATTTCATATGAAGAAGCAATAGAGTTGGCGTATTATGGTGCATCTGTTATTCACCCGAAAACGTTACAGCCGCTTCAACAAAAAGAAATTCCTTTCTTCGTAAAATCATTTATTAATCCTACAGAAGCAGGAACAGAGGTAGCGAAAGGTCAACCATTAGATCCGAAAGTACCTTGTTTTATCCTAAAAAGAGAGCAACATTTGATTCGTTTATCAAGTAAAGATTTCTCTTTTATTACAGAAGATAAATTGAGCGGAATTTTCAATAAACTATATGATTATCAAATCAAAGTAAATTTGATGCAAAATTCAGCAATTTCATTATCTTTATGTTTGGAGGATAAATATGACAACTTAGAAAAGTTTGTTGCAGATATGAACGAAGAGTATAAAGTGCAAGAAGAAAACAATGTTTTATTGTACACAATTCGCCATTTTGATGCAGATTCTGACAAAGTTGTTTCAAAAGAAAAAGAATTATTGCGACAAACAGTACGCGAAACATTACAAATAGTTGTTAAAGCTTAAATGAGTTTAATCACGACACAAGATATCTATTCAGCTTCGGGTCTTTCTAAAATTGGTGTTTTAGGAAAACCTGTGGCTTGGGCATTGAAAAAAATTTTCAGTATAGATCAGTTAAACGATTTGTACAATCGTGGAAAGCATTTGCAATGCGAACCTTTTTTGGATTATTTGATTGATGATTTGGGAATGGATTACGAAATCCATGAAGAAGATTTAAAACGTATTCCAAAAGAAGGACCTTTTATTATTATTTCTAATCATCCGCTTGGAGCGTTGGATGGAATTATTTTGATGCATTTTATGTCAAAAATTCGTCCTGATTTCAAGGTAATGGGTAATTTTTTATTGCAAAAAATTAAACCATTAGAACCTATGATTATTCCAGTTAATCCTTTCGAAACACGTAAAGATGCATACAGTAGCCTTTCAGGAATGCGCGATGCATTAAAATTGTTAAGAGCTGGAGGTTGTTTAGGGATTTTTCCTGCGGGAGAAGTTTCTTATCGAGATGACGAAAGTAGAATTATTGACAGAGAATGGCAAGAATCAGCGATGAAGTTGATCAAAAAAGCGAAAGTTCCTGTTGTTCCAATGTTTTTTAGAGCGCGAAATAGTAATATTTTTTACCGTGTAGCGAAGATTCATCCAGATTTTCAAACGGCAATGTTGCCAGCTGAAATGATGAAGAAAAGAACACGACCAATTCAGATTCGTATTGGAAAACCAATTTTACAAAAACAACAAGACGAGCATGTGTCTATAGAAGATTATTCTGAGTTTTTGAGAAAGAAAACATACATGCTTTCGTCTTATTACAAACAAAAAAGAAGTTTAACTCAAGTATTGAAAAACCCTTCGAATATTGAGTTGAAAATGCCGAATTTACCAAGCTTATCTTCTTCTAGTAAAAAGGTTAAGCCGATTATTTCGGAAACAGCTTTAGACTTATTAATTCAAGATATTGAAACTTTACGAAAAGATGAACAAGCATTATTGTTTACAAATAATAATTACGAATGTTTCTTTTCTACAGCTCAACAAATTCCAAATATATTAAGGGAAATTGGTCGTTTACGCGAGATAACATTCCGTGCGATAGGTGAAGGTACAAATGATGAAATTGACCTTGATCGATTTGATAATCATTATCACCATTTATTTTTGTGGGATAAGGATACGAATAAAATTGTTGGAGCATATCGTATGGCGATTGGTTCGGAAGTGTATGAAAAATATGGAATTAATGGATTTTATGTTCATGAATTATTCAATTTTGATCCAGAAATTCATCCATTTTTCAAGAAATGTATCGAAATGGGACGTGCTTTCGTTTCAGCTGAATATCAACAAAAGCCGATGCCATTGTTCTTATTATGGAGAGGAATTGTGCATGTAACGTTGAGAAATCCAAATCAGAAATTTATTATTGGAGGAGTGAGTATTAGTAATCAGTTTTCTGATTTCTCAAAATCTTTGATGATCGAATTTATGAAATCTCATTATTACGATTCTACTGTAGCGCAGTATGTGAGAGCAAAAAATGAGTTTAAGGTTAAGCTGAAAGAGGAAGATAAAGAATTTATTTTCGATGAATCTGAAGCTGATTTGAATAAATTTGATAAGTTAATTGATGAGCTTGAGCCAAATATGTTGAGATTACCTGTTTTGATTAAGAAATACATCAAACAAAACGCAAAAGTGATTGCTTTCAATGTTGATCCAAAATTTAATGATGCAATTGATGGCTTAATGTATATTAGAGTTTCTGATATTCCAGAATCTACTGTTCGCCCTGTTTTAGAGGATATTCAAGCAGAACTTGATAAAAAAATACAATCAGGAAAATTTGACGGAAATCTACTTTAAGATTCATGATGAATTTATAACATAAAAAATGCGCTCAACCTAGTTGAGCGCATTTATATTTTAGCTTCGCTATAAATTATTTAGCAACTGCTGTAGAATCAGCTACTGGAGCAACTGCTGTAGAATCAGTTGGAGCAACTGCTGTAGAATCAACTGCTGTAGAATCGTTAGCTGCTGTAGCTAAAGAATCAACTGCTGGTGCTTCTTCTACTGGTGCTTCTTCAGTTTTCTCTCCACAAGATACTGCTCCTAATGATAAAGCTGCTACTGCAACTACTGCGAAAAATTTTTTCATCTTTTTAAATTTTAATCGATTAATTTGATATGTCAAAGTTAGAATGATTTTGACCTGATATAATAAAAAATGATTGTAATTATTTTGTAAAACATTTTTTATTTTACAAAATATAGAATTACAATTATTTAAACGTTTATATTTTCCGAAATTATAAAATTTATAAGACAAAAAAATCCTCAAATTCTATAATTTTGAGGATGATTTTTGACTTATTACAAGTGTTTATTTTAAAACTTGTGCTTCTAATTTGAATTTTTCGATTTTATTTGAAATTAAATCCAATCTCAAATTATGAATACTTCCGATATGCGAAGTCTGAAATTCTTTGTGTGGTATATATGTTCCATTTTCTACAGATAAACCAACTTCTTTGTAAGCATCACGGAAAGGTGTTCCATTCTTAATCGCTTCATTAATATTTTCAACGGTATAAATCGGATCATATTTATCCTGATTCATATAGTTATCTTTAATCTGAAGTTGAGGAATCGCAAATGTTAAGATGTCAATAATATTATCAAATTGCATCATTGGTTCGAATAATATTTCTTTCAATATTTGATAATCACGGTGATATCCACTTGGAAGATTATTGATCGTCATCATAATATCATTCGGCAACGCCTGAATTCTATTGCAATGCGCACGAGTTAACTCAAACACATCTGGGTTTTTCTTGTGCGGCATAATCGATGAACCTGTTGTCATTTCGTTTGGCAACTTCACAAAAGCTAAATCTTGTGAATTGTATAAAACCAAATCGTACGACATTTTAGACAACGTTCCACAAATCATTGCCAAAGCTGTTGCGACAGATTTTTCTGTTTTTCCACGAAGCATTTGTGCACCAACAGAAGAAACTAAGATTTCTGAAAAACCTAATTCTTGTGTTGTTTGCAAACGATCAATTGGGAAACTTGTTCCGAAACCTGCACCAGAACCCAAAGGATTTTGATCAGAAATTTTATATGCAGCCTCAAAAAAGTATAAATCCGTCAACAAACTTTCTGCATATGCCGAAAACCACATTCCAAAACTACTTGGCATTGCCGCCTGAAAATGTGTGTATCCTGGTAATTGATGATTCTTGAATTCGTCTGCTTTTTGTAAGAAAATCTCAATTAAATTGACAATTTTTTCAGTTGTATGTTTTAAATACTCTTTCTTAAAAAGTTGAATTGCAACCAAAACTTGATCATTTCGAGAACGTGCAACGTGAATTTTTTTTCCAGCATCGCCAGTTTTTTCAATTAAATAAGCTTCAATTTTTGAATGTATATCTTCGAAATTTTCGTCGACTTCGAAATTATTTTCCGCAATCAGAACCAAAACTTCATCCAAAGCAATTTGCAACGCATCATTTTCTTCATTGGTAATCAAACCTGTTTTTGCCAGCATATTTGCCTGCGCTTTCGACGCTAATGCATCGTATTTCGCAAGATGAGCATCTAATTCTCTGTCTTTTCCAACAGTAAATTTTTCGATTTTATCATTAATGGTAAAACCTTTATCCCAAAGTTTCATATCTATAATAATGAATTAAGGGCGCAAAGTTAGTAAAAAGTTGCATAATATCTCATTAAACTTGTATAATTATTAATATTCATAAATATTTATTCATATTGAATATTTTTGATTGTTTTTTGAGAATGTTTAGACGATTGATAGCATTTTGAAAGATTGATTATTGAATGTTTATTAATATTTCGAAATAATTCAATTTCGTAAAAAAATGACCCAAAAATTATGGAGTTGATATTTTAAGAACCTTTTAATTTTTAACTTCTATTTATTTACGTTTAAAACATTGTTAAAGTGAAATTTAGACCTTTTTTATAATAATTCTAAATTATTGAAATATAACTAAAATATATCATTCTTTGATGAAAAATCTTTACTATAAACGTAATTTTGTGTACCAATTTATAGCTAAACGCGTATTTGTTTAGATGATTGTTAATGTAAGTTTTAGAATAAAACTCTGACTCAAATGCTTATGAGTGTTGAGTTTGTGTGAGTTAAATTATTAAAAATTACCCTTCGAAAAAATTACATACTTAGTTTGTATTCTGATAACAGTGGTTACCTATGCCAAAAATGATTTTTGTTGAAAATAATTTTTGCATAAGATGTGACGATACAGCGAAGTGTTATTATATAATTCATTTTGATTGGATGAAATCAGGTGTAAGTAGCTTGGTTTTAAACAATCTTTAATATTAAAAAGAAAAGATAGATAATTATGAGTCTTTACCAAGAGTATCTTAACGAGATTGAAGAAAGAAAAGGTCAAGGTTTACATCCAAAACCAATTGATGGTGCAGAATTACTAAGTGAAATCATTAATCAAATTAAAGATGTTAACAACGAATACCGCGAGGATTCTGTTAAATTCTTTATCTATAACACGTTGCCAGGAACAACTTCTGCTGCAGGTGTAAAAGCAAAATTTTTAAAAGAGATTATTTTAGGAGAAGCAACAGTTGCTGAAATTACACCAACATTTGCATTCGAATTGTTATCTCACATGAAAGGAGGACCATCTATTGAGGTTCTTTTAGACTTAGCTTTAGGAAATGATGAAGCAATTGCAAAACAAGCTGCTGAAGTTTTAAAAACACAAGTTTTCTTATACGATGCAGATACAGCTCGTTTAGCTGATGCTTACAAAGCAGGAAATGCAATTGCAAAAGATATTTTAGAAAGTTATGCAAAAGCAGAGTTCTTTACAGAATTGCCAGCTGTTGCTGAAGAAATAAAAGTTGTGACTTACATTGCTGCTGAGGGTGATATTTCTACAGATTTATTATCTCCAGGTAACCAAGCACACTCTCGTTCTGATAGAGAATTACACGGGAAATGTATGATTACTCCTGAAGCTCAAGCTGAAATTAAAGCTTTACAAGCGAAACATCCAGACGCTTCAGTAATGTTAATCGCTGAAAAAGGTACAATGGGAGTTGGGTCTTCTCGTATGTCGGGTGTAAATAACGTGGCTTTATGGACAGGTAAACAAGCATCTCCATATATTCCATTCGTAAATATTGCTCCAATTGTAGCGGGTACAAATGGTATTTCTCCTATCTTCTTAACTACTGTTGATGTAACTGGTGGTATCGGTATCGATTTAAAAAACTGGACTAAAAAAGTTGACGCTAACGGAGAAGTTGTTCGTAACGAAAACGGTGACCCAATTTTAGAAGAAGTTTATTCAGTAGCAACAGGTACTGTATTAACTATCAATACAAGAGAGAAAAAGTTATACAACGGAGATCAAGAATTAATTGATATCTCTAAAGCTTTAACTCCACAAAAAATGGAATTTATCAAGGCTGGTGGTTCTTACGCTATCGTATTTGGTAAAAAAATCCAAACTTTCGCAGCTAAAACTTTAGGAATTGAAGCTCCTGTAGTTTTCGCTCCTTCAAAAGAAGTTTCTATCGAAGGACAAGGATTAACTGCTGTTGAAAAAATCTTCAACAAAAATGCAGTTGGTGTTGCAGATGGAAAAGTATTACACGCAGGTTCAGACGTTCGTGTTGAAGTTAATATCGTTGGTTCTCAAGATACAACTGGTTTAATGACTGTGCAAGAATTAGAGTCTATGGCTGCTACAGTTATTTCTCCAATTCTTGATGGTGCTTACCAATCTGGTTGTCATACTGCTTCTGTATGGGATAAAAAAGCGCAAGCTAACATCCCTAAATTAATGAAATTCATGAACGAATTTGGGGTAATCACAGCACGTGACCCTAAAGGTGAATATCATGCAATGACTGACGTTATTCACAAAGTTTTAAATGATATCACGATTGACGAATGGGCTATCATTATTGGTGGTGACTCACACACACGTATGTCAAAAGGTGTTGCTTTCGGTGCCGATTCAGGTACGGTAGCTTTAGCTTTAGCAACTGGTGAAGCGTCTATGCCAATTCCAGAATCTGTTAAAGTAACATTCAAAGGTGAAATGAAACCATTTATGGATTTCCGTGATGTGGTTCACGCTACTCAAGCTCAAATGTTAAAACAATTTGACGGTGAAAACGTATTCCAAGGACGTGTAATCGAGGTTCATATCGGAACTTTATTAGCTGACCAAGCCTTCACATTTACTGACTGGACTGCAGAAATGAAAGCGAAAGCTTCTATCTGTATTTCTCAAGATGATACCTTAATTGAATCTTTAGAAATTGCTAAATCTCGTATCCAAATCATGATTGATAAAGGTATGGATAACAAAAATGCAGTTTTACAAGGTTTAATCAACAAAGCAAACAAACGTATCGAGGAAATTAAATCTTGTGAAAAACCAGCTTTACAACCAGATGCTAACGCTAAATATTACGCTGAAGTAGTAATTGACTTAGATATTATCGAAGAGCCAATGATTGCCGATCCAGACGTGAATAATGCTGATGTTTCTAAACGTTATACACACGATACAATCCGCGATTTAACTTACTATGGTGGTGATAAACACGTAGATTTAGGTTTCGTAGGGTCTTGTATGGTACACAAAGACGATTTAAAAATCGTTTCTCAAATGTTACGTAATGTAGAAAAAGCAAATGGTAAAGTTGAGTTTAAAGCTCCTTTAGTTGTTGCGGCACCTACTTACAACATCATCGACGAATTAAAAGCAGAAGGTGATTGGGAAATGTTACAAAAATACTCAGGATTTGAGTTTAGCGACTTATTGCCAAAATCTACTGCACGTACAGAATACGAAAACATTATGTACTTAGAGCGTCCTGGTTGTAACCTTTGTATGGGGAACCAAGAAAAAGCAGAAAAAGGAGATACAGTAATGGCTACATCTACACGTTTATTCCAAGGTCGTGTGGTTGAGGACCGTGATGGTAAAAAAGGAGAATCTTTATTAGCATCAACTCCAGTAGTTGTTTTATCAGCGATTTTAGGACGTATTCCTTCTATCGAAGAGTACAAAACTGCAGTTGAAGGTATTAACTTAACAAAGTTTAAACCAATTTCAATGAACTAATTGTTTGTAGAAAATGATATAATAAAGGCTAACATTTCGGTGTTAGCCTTTTTTTGTGATAAATATATAATATTGCAAATAAATAAGTTAGAATTGTTTTAAATAAGATTATTAGCACGGTAAAGAGTTAGTAGTTTACAAATAATTCAGTATATTGGGGTATGTTTTTTGATAAATTAAAACCAATTAAATAAATCAATTATTATGGCATTTGATATAAATATGATTAAAGGCGTTTATGCAAAAATGCAAGAACGTGTAGATGCTGCGAAAGCCATCGTAGGTCGCCCTTTGACTTATTCAGAGAAAATTTTATATGCTCACTTGTTTGACGGAAAACCTACACAAGCGTATACAAGAGGAGAATCTTATGTAGATTTTGCGCCAGATCGTGTAGCAATGCAAGATGCAACTGCTCAAATGGCTTTGTTGCAATTTATGCAAGCTGGAAAAACCAAAACGGCTGTTCCTTCTACGGTTCACTGTGATCACTTGATTCAAGCTAAAGTTGGTGCAAAAACCGATCTACAAGAGGCAATCAATAAATCTTCAGAAGTATTTAATTTCTTAGAATCAGTTTCTAATAAATATGGAATTGGATTCTGGAAACCAGGAGCAGGAATTATTCACCAAGTAGTTTTAGAAAACTATGCATTTCCAGGAGGAATGATGATTGGTACCGATTCTCACACGCCAAATGCAGGTGGATTAGGAATGGTAGCAATTGGTGTTGGTGGTGCTGATGCTGTTGATGTAATGTCTGGAATGGCTTGGGAATTAAAAATGCCAAAATTAATCGGAGTTAAATTAACGGGTAAATTATCTGGTTGGGCTGCTCCAAAAGACGTTATTTTAGAAGTTGCTGGACGTTTAACTGTAAAAGGTGGAACAGGAGCAATTGTAGAGTATTTTGGAGAAGGAGCAGAGTCTTTATCTGCAACAGGTAAAGGAACAATTTGTAATATGGGTGCAGAAATTGGAGCAACAACTTCAATCTTCGCTTATGATGATGCTTCAGAAAGATATTTAAGAGCGACTGATCGTAATGATGTTGCTGATGCTGCAAATGCTCACAAATCTTATTTACGTTCTGATGATGAAGTTTATGCAAATCCAGAAAACTTCTATGATCAATTAATTGAAATTAACTTATCTGAATTAGAGCCTCGTTTGAATGGTCCTTTTACGCCAGATTTAATGACACCAGTTTCTAAAATGAAAGAAACTGCTGCAGCTAATGGTTGGCCTTTAGATGTAGAATGGGGATTAATAGGGTCTTGTACAAACTCTTCTTACGAAGATTTAACACGTGCAGCTTCGATTGCGCAACAAGCTTTAGATAAAGGTTTAGAAGTGAAATCATCTTTTGGAATTAATCCTGGTTCTGAGGTAGTTCGTTATACTGCGGATCGTGATGGTTTATTAAAAACTTTCGAGGATTTAGATGCGGTTATCTTTACAAATGCTTGTGGACCTTGTATTGGTCAATGGGATCGTGAAGGTGCGGATAAAGAAGAAAAAAATACAATCGTTCATTCATTCAACCGTAATTTCAAAAAACGTGCGGACGGAAATCCAAATACATATGCTTTCGTAACATCGCCTGAAATGGTTGCGGCGATTGCAATTTCTGGACGTTTAGATTTTAATCCATTAACAGATAAATTAATCAATAAATTTGGTGAAGAAGTAATGTTAGATGCTCCAAAAGGAGAGGAATTACCAACAAAAGGTTATGCTTATGAAGATAATGGATATCAAGCACCTGTAGAAGATGGTTCTCGTGTAGAAGTGATCGTAAATCCAAATTCTGAGCGTTTACAATTATTAGAAGGTTTCAAACCTTGGAATGGTGAAAATATTACTGGAGCTAAATTATTAATCAAAGCATTTGGTAAATGTACAACTGACCATATTTCTATGGCTGGACCTTGGTTACGTTTCCGTGGACACTTAGATAATATTTCGAATAATACATTGATTGGTGCCGTAAATGCATTCAACCAAGAAACAAATTCAGTTAAAAATCAATTAACAGGAGAATACGGACCAGTTCCAGATACTGCACGTGCATATAAAGCGGCAGGTGTACCTTCTGTAATTGTTGGTGACGAAAACTATGGAGAAGGTTCTTCTCGTGAGCATGCGGCGATGCAACCACGTCATTTAGGAGCTGTTGCAGTTTTAGTACGTTCTTTTGCACGTATCCACGAAACAAATCTTAAAAAGCAAGGAATGTTAGCGTTGACATTTGCTGACAAAGCAGATTATGATAAAGTACAAGAAGATGATACAATCAACTTTATTGATTTAACGGAATTTGCGCCAGAAAAACCTTTAACAATCGAGTTTGTTCATGCAGATGGATCTAAAGATTTAGTTGTAGCAAATCATACATACAATACACAACAAATTGAATGGTTCAAAGCTGGTTCAGCATTAAATTTAATTAAAGCGCAACAAGCGTAATAATTATTTCAACATAAAAAGTAAAAGCCGATGTATTTCTACATCGGCTTTTTTTAATTGAAAATATTTTTTAATATATTATTAACATTTAAAAATTAAAACTAAAAAAACCTCAATCAAATGATTGAGGTTTTAAGCAGTGGTGCCTCCAGGAATCGAACCAGGGACACAAGGATTTTCAGTCCTTTGCTCTACCAACTGAGCTAAGGCACCGCCTTAATTGTGATGCAAATATAGAGCGAAAATCTGTTCTACCAAACATTATTTAAAATATTTTTTAGACGAAAAAGCTATCTTGTTCATTTACCGAGAAATAAATTTTAAAATATTTTTATCTTTGCAAAAAAAGAGCGGTTTTAATATTTTAATAGAGATTTAACAACTCATTTTTGCAATCTAATTTTTACAATTCGCAACAAATCATCATATTTGCGTCTTAGAATTCTATTATACATTCATAATGAAGTGGATTATTTGTAGTTTATCACTATTTAGCGTGGTAACAATAAAAGCTCAGTCAATATCAGTTTCACCTTATTCGGCATACGGAGTAGGGGAGCAATTGTTTGATAATAATACTGAACAAGCTGGTATGGGCGGTATCTCAACGGTTCCTACGAATCCTTTTGGACAAAGTGCGAATTTTTCGAATCCGGCGGCAAACCAAAACTTGCGTATGACAACTTTCAATGCAAGTGGAAGTGGAACTAATTATAATTTCAAATCTGGAACAGATAAAGAAAATGCAGGTCGTTTCAATGTTTCTAATATTTCATTGGCTTTTCCAGTTGGTGAAAAAGGAAGTTTCGGAGTTGGTTTTCAACCTTACACAGCGTTGGGATATGATATTATGAATACTTCTGAGATAAATAATATCAAACAAACTGTACAGATGAAAGGTGATGGAGGGTTAAATAGTCTTCATGCTTTTTATTCAAGAAATCTTTCAAAAGGATTTTCTTTAGGTTTGCGTGTTAATTATCTTTTCGGAGAGTTGCAACGTAACGAGATTTTAGCTGTAGATGGAGCAAGTTTAGCTGTAGATTATAGCGATAAATCGAACTATCGTGGTGCTCAATTTACGTTAGGATCTATGTATACGAAGAAAATTGGAAAAAATAACAATTTAAACATTGGTGCTACTTATACATTAGGAACTGAGTTAAGAACAGATGTTACAGATCTTACAACTTCTTACACATATATCGGAACAACACAATCTTCTGTAGATACAATTTCTATTATTAGAATTGATAAAGGAAAAACTAAGATTCCACAACAATTTACTTTAGGAGCATCATATTCTAAAGATAATACGTGGTCGTTAGCTGTAGAAGCGAAATATAATAATTGGAACGATTTCTCTCAACCATTAGAAGGTCAAAATACTACAATGTCTTCTGCAGTAGATTACAAAAATAATGTACGTTTGGCAGTTGGAGGATATTGGATTCCAGATTATAACAGTTACAAAAGTTATTTTAATCGTGTAACGTATCGCGCTGGTATGTATTATCAATCAGCTCAGTATTCTATTCACGGAACAGATATTAATGCTTATGGAGCAACTTTAGGTTTTGGATTTCCAATTGGAAAACAAAATGATGGTTCTATGATGAATATTTCGTTAGAGTACGGACAAAAAGGAAAAACAACAAACAACTTAATCAAAGAAAATTATTTCGGAGTTAAAGTTGGATTTGATATTAACGATATTTGGTTTAGAAAAAGAGTTATTGACTAATTTTGGACAAACAAAAATTGTATAAAAAAGCAAACGAAAAATTTTTAATTAAACCGAGTATTGTATTTGGTCTGATTAGCGTTTTCGTTTTGCTTTTTTCTTGTAAAAAAGAACTTCCACCTATCAGTAAAAAGAAGGTAGAATTCCCAACACGAACACTTATCAATGCAAATATTATCAACAAAGATTCTGGAAGAATTTCGGGTAATTTGCGTTCTCCTTTGATTGAAATATACGAAACGGTAGATTCTCCTTACACGATTTTTAGAAAAGGTTTAAACCTTGATTTTTATCAAAAAGGAAGCGTAAAACCAGGTTATTTTCAAGCAGATTGGGGAAGATTAAGTGATGTAACAGGAATCTACGAAGGTAGAGGAAATGTAATTATCGTAAATGAGAAAGGTGATTCGTTGAAAAGCGAGCAATTATTTTGGAATAAGAAAAATAAAACAGTTTATACATCGAAAGAAGTTTACTTAATTAGCAAGGAAGGCGATTCGTTAACAGCGAAAAACGGTTTGCAAGCTACTGACGATTTAGAAACCTATACTTTATTCAATAATCAAGGATTTAAGTATGTTGATGATAATCAAAAATTCTAAAGAGCGTTAAAAAAATTAACAAAAAAGCGCATACTTGTCGCTTCTTCTATTTTATTATTCAATGTATTGTCGTATTTTCGCCACCTATTATAGAAATAACATTAAAATAAAACAATGGCAGTTTTAGGAGAAATTCGTAAAAAAACTTGGCTGATCTTCGTGGTAATCGGAGTTGCAATGTTAGCTTTCGTTGCAGGAGATTTATTCGGAGAGAATTCAAAAATAAAACAATTATTTACTGGAGATCCGTCTGTAGTTGGTACAGTGAACGGAGAACCTATTGGTATTGCAGAATATCAGAGTGCGTACGATCAAACACAAAAGATGTACGAAAATCAAGGTCAAACTGCAACTCCAAATCAAATTGCTCAACAAACTTGGAACAGCTTAGTTAGTCAGAAAGTGTTGAAACAACATGCTGAAAAATTAGGTTTAAAAGTTTCTGATGATGAATTTTGGAGCTATACAGCTCAAAACTTCGGAATGGCATCTGGTGCAGAAGCACAACAACAGATTGCTCAATTAGAAGCGAATGCGGCATCAAGCCCAGAAACGCAACAACAATATAGAGGTTGGTTGCAAACTGCTGAACAAATAAAATTACAGATTTTATCTCAAAAATATTTTGGTTATGTAATGGCTGGTACAGCGGTTACAAGTAAAGAAGCGGATATTCAACAAGGATACAATATTTCGAATGCAAATATTCAGTATGCATTTGTAGATTACGCAACTTTGGCTAAAAAATTAAATGTAAAAGTAACAGACGAAGAAATTTCTGCTTACGAAGCGAAATATCCAAAATTGTTCAAAGCAGAAGGTTTAGTAAAATTAAGCTACACTTATTTCCCTGCTGGAGCTTCGACTGCTGATGACGCTGTTGCTTTAGCAAACATCAAAAAGTATTTGTCAACTCAAATTGTTCATGACGAAGTAAACAATGTTACAGATACAATTGCAGCATTTGGTTCTGCAAAAAGTGATTCGGTTTATGTGACTCAAAATTCTGAGAAACCATTTATTCCAAATTATTTTACAAAAGCAGAATTGGAACAAGCTCAATTAGGACCAGAAGCAACAAACTTCTTGAAAACTGCTACAGTTGGACAAATTGGTGGACCTTTCAAAATTGGAAATACATACCAATTATACAAACTTTCGAAATCGAAAGAAGTAAAAGATTCTGTAAAATCTAGTCACATCTTAGTTTCTTATACAGGAAGCGCTGCTGGAAACGGAGTAAAACGTACAAAAGACGAAGCAAAAAAATTAGCTGAACAAATTTTAGCTGAGGTAAAAGCTAATCCAGCTTCTTTTGGAGAAGTTGCTTCAACAAAATCGGATGATAAATCATCTGCTGTACAAAAAGGAAGCATTGGTTGGGTTGGAAAAAACAATCAATTAGATCAAACTTACAACGGATTTATTTTTACAAAACCAGTTGGTACAGTTGATTTGGTAGAATCTCAATTTGGGTTTCATATCATCAAAGTTGATGACGCGAAAAACAAAACAGCTTATCAAGTTGCAAATATTGTAAAAACAATTGAGCCTTCTAAAGCGACAACAGAAAAAGCATTTACAAATGCAAGAACGTATGTTCAGAATGTTGAAGGAAAATCATTGAATGATTTCAAAAATACTGCGAAAAAAGGTGGTTATTTAAATAATACAACAGAAGGAATTGAGCGTTATGCTGCGATTGGTCAAGATATTCCAAACGATCAGGACGGAGATATCTTAAAATGGGCTTTTGACAAGAAAACAGATAAAGGAGCAACAAACTTGTTTACATCTTCTACAGGAGATTACATTGTTGTTCATTTAGTTGAAAAATTTGACAAAGGTTTAGCACATCCAAGTGTTGTTCGTCAATATGTAGAGCCAGTTTTGATGCACGAAAAAGTTGCTAAATTGGTTGATGAGCAAGTTGCAAACGGTGGATTGAATGCTTTTGCATCTAAATTCGGAGCGAAAAAAGGAAATGCTACGGTTAACTTCTCTAATTCTAATTTAACTGGAATTGGTTTAGAACCTAAAGTTGTAGGAGCTGCGTTTGGTGTAAAACCAAATCAATCTTCTAAGGCGATTGCAGGAAATGCTGGAGTTTTCTACATTATTCCTTCAAACCAACAAATTCAAAAGAATCAAAAAGGTTCAATGATTTTGGATAATTTAAACCGTCAATTACAAGGTAAATTTCAACAAACATTGTTACAATCATTGATTCAAGCTGCTGATGTGGTTGATAACCGCGATAGAGCTTTACGTTAAGATTTAAAAAATTTCTTTTTATAAAAAAAACTCCCAAGTTGTATAGTTTGGGAGTTTTTGTTTATGGAAATAATTATTTATTCTTTTTCAATTTCTGATAAAAAAGATTGAACGAAATCCATTTTATCTTTAGTTGTTATGATTTTGAAGAAAATAATATCGCGATCATCATTGTCTTTAGAAATTTCAATTTTATGATAAGATTCGGGTTCCGATAATTCAAACCATATATCTTTATCAAAATTAGTTTGAAAAAGATTATATTTTATTAAATCTAAATCCTTTTGAAAATAAAATTCTTGTATAAGGAGTTTGATAAATTCACTAAAATAAGTTGAATATATCCAAAAATTATTTTCTTCCATATTTTTTAATAAATTAACTTACCTATCAAACTCATTCGGATATTCGCCTTTCACGATTTCAATTTTCGCTTCTACAGCTTTTTGTAAATCTTCTTGATATTTGATTAATCTTTCTTGTAAAGTAGGATTAGTCGCACCTAAAATACGCGCTGCCAAAATCCCTGCATTCTTCGCCGCATTCACTGCAACTGTAGCAACTGGAATACCATTTGGCATTTGTAAAATAGATAAAATAGAATCCCAACCGTCAATAGAATTTGACGATTTAATAGGAACACCAACAACAGGAAGAGGCGTAATAGATGCAACCATTCCTGGTAAATGCGCAGCACCTCCTGCACCAGCAATAATAACATTTATTCCACGTTCGTGCGCTGTTTTTGCATAATCAAACATACGTTTTGGCGTACGATGCGCCGAAACAATTGTCAATTCGAAAGGGATATTTAATTCTGTTAATAGATCAGCAGCTTGTTTCATGATAGGCAAATCGCTATCACTTCCCATTATAATTCCTACCATAGTTGTTACTTTTTTGCCACGACTTTAACCGTTGCATTAACTTGTTTTATGTTTTGTTTTAATTGTTCTAAATCATCATTCACCAATGTAACGTGTCCCATTTTTCGACCTGGTTTTGTGATAGTTTTTGCGTACCAATGCAAAAATGTTCCTGGAATCGTCAATAATTCTTCAATATTTTCGATTTCTGCTTGTCCAGTTTGTCCTTCAGCACCAATTAAGTTAACCATAGCAGAAGTAGTAAACAATTTTGTAGAACCAAGTGGTAATTGCATTAACGTTCTTAACATTTGATCGAATTGTGATGAATAAGCAGCTTCAATTGTTGAATGTCCAGAATTGTGAACACGAGAAGCGGTTTCGTTTACCCAAATCGATTGATCTTTGTTCAAGAATAATTCAACTGCGAAAACTCCTGGAGATTTCAATGCTTTTACAACATCACGCGCAATTTGTTCCGCTCGATCAGTGATTTCTTTCGAAAGTGTAGAAGGCATCAATAAATAATCTAATAAATTATATTCTTCGTTGATGACAAATTCTACGGTTGGATAGGTGACAATATTTCCTAAATGATCGGCAACCGTAACAACCGCAATTTCACGATCTAAATCGGCGGGCGTTTCGAAAATTGAAGGAGATTGAAGCATTTTATCCAAATCAGCTTCAGATTTTAAGAATTGTACACCTTTTCCATCATAACCATCTTTTCGAGATTTTTGAAAAATCGGATAATTGATATCTTGTTTTGATTTTAAATCTTCCCAATTATCTAATCCAAAATAAGGCGCAGTCGGAATATTATTATTGACATAAAATTCTTTTTGAATTCCTTTGTCTTGAATAATAGCTAAAGCTTCAGGATCTGGAACAATGCGTTTTCCGATTGATTTTAGATAACGTAATGCTTCAACATTTACGTGTTCAATTTCAATCCCGATTGCATCTAAATCTTTTCCAAATGCAACAACCGTTTCATAATCTTTGAAATCGCCTTGTACAAAATGATGCGCATGTGGCCCGCAAGGTGCATCAGCAGCTGGATCTAAAATACTAATCTCGCAAGGATATTGCAATGCATTTTGCAAAAACATATACCCCAATTGTCCTCCTCCTAAAATTCCGATTTTTATCATATTGCGAAGTTAATGAATAATATAATTTCTATTTTTACGAGAACAAAAAAAGTATTGACGAGATGTTAACAAAATGGAGCAGAGTTTTATTCTTTGTATTTTTAGGAATTTATTTAACAAGTAAAAGTTTTTATCAATATTTCGTCTTCGATATGTTGGCACAATATTCTATTTATGCGTTGATTATTGCCTTTTTCTTGTGTATGATTTACAATTATTCGATTCGTAAAGAAGAAAAGAAAAATATTTTATGGTTGATTCCTTTGGTTGCGATTCCAATTATTACGTACAAAAACATAGGGAATTTCTATTTTGGAGAAAATGCAAAAGGAGAAAAATCGAATTTTAAAATTACGTCAATCAATATTTTTTCTCAAAATGAAGAGTTTCAACACTTGAAAAAATATTTAAGTAAAGATAAAAGTGATGTAATTGTTTTACAAGAATTAACGCCTGCTTGGCAAAAACATGTAGAGTTTATCCGAAAAGAATATCCATATTATAAAGAAGAGGTGAGAAGTAACAATTTTGGAATTGCGATTTATTCTAAAATTCCATTCTCTAAAGTATCAACAAAAAATTATATTGATGAAATGCATCCTTCTATTTTAGCGGAAATTATTGTAGACGCTAAACCATTAAGCATTTTGGTAACGCATCCTGTTCCGCCTTTACCAAATCAGGCGCGTTTTGAAAGACGAAATAAACAATACGAATTGATGAAGCAGGAAATTGATGCTTTACCGAATGAAAATATCATTTTAGTTGGAGATTTGAATTCAACAGTTTATTCACCGAATTTCAAATTGGTGCAATCAGATAAAATGAAAGATGCGCGCTCTGGTTTTGGATTGAATAATTCTTGGAATGCTTTTATTCCAATTTTCCGTACAAATATTGACCAATGTTGGGTTTCAAAGAAAATAAAAGTGACCAATTTTTATCGTGGAGATGACATAAAATCAGATCATTTTCCGATTGTTGCAGAACTGAAAATAGATTAAGAATTTGGGTTAATTTTTAAATTTCAAAAAAAAGATTACCTTTGAAGTTCAATCGAAAGGGGTGCTTCTTTAAGAGGCTGAGATTATACCCAAAGAACCTGGGCAGGTAATGCTGCTAAGGGAACTGGTACTTCACCAAATTACATTCGCGCGTAAATTATAAAAGTGTAAGATGGCTCCTTTCATAATATTTTTTAAAATTAATTATGAAAAGGTCGATTTTTTTATTGTCATTTTTTGGTGCATCTATTCTTTATGCACAAGAAAAAGATTCTATTCAAAAAGAAGAAATTCAATTAGGAGAAGTTTCAATTGTCGAAAAACTTCCGATTACAGTTGAAAAGGTAACTGATAAAATGTTACAAAAGAAGAATTTGGGACAAGATGTTCCAACTTTGTTAAATTCTGCTACGTCTGTTTCTATAACTTCCGATACAGGAACAGGAATTGGTTATTCGTCTATCAAAATTCGTGGACTTAATGAACAATCAATCAACGTTACATTAAATGGAATTCCGCTTAATAATCCTGAGTCTCAAGGTGTTTTTTGGGTGAATATGCCAGACTTGGCTTCATCTACAAGCTCTATGATAATTCAGAGAGGAGTTGGAACTTCATCAAACGGAATGGCTTCTTTTGGAGCAAGTGTTAATATCGAATCTCAAAATCCGTCTACCGTTCCTTTTGCAGAAGCAAATGTTTCTTTCGGAAATTATAAAACGCAAAAATATACAGTTCAGGCTGGTACGGGAAAAATACTAAATAATAAGTTGAGTATTGATGGACGTTTTTCTAAGATAAATTCGGATGGATATGTAGACAGATCTTGGTCAGATTTAATCTCTTATGATTTTACTGCCTTATATGAATTGAATGAAAAAACAAAGTTTAGATTTCAGAATATGTTTGGAAAAGAACAAACGTATCAGGCATGGAGTGGTGTAGATGCTGAAACTTTAAAAAAAGATAGAACATATAATTTTGAAGGAGAAATTTTAGACGAAAATGGAAAAGTTGAAGGTTTTTATAAAAATCACACCGATAATTACCGTCAAAATCATTATTTTCTTTCGTGGTTACAAGATTTTGGGAATAATTGGAAATCAAATTTAACACTTCATTACACAAAAGGTAAAGGTTATTACGAGAGCTATAAAAATAATCGCAGTTTGAAACGTTATAAATTGGATTATTTAACTTCAGAAAAAAGAAATTTAATTAATCGTGAATATCTTGATAATGATTTTTATGGTTTTAATCTTGAAGTTGAAAATCAACGTCTAAATGATTTTAAAGTATTTTTCGGATTATCTGCAAACGAATATGATGGCGATCATTATGGAAATGTCTTATGGGTAAAAGGCACAGATTTTAAGGATAAAGATTTCAAATATTACAACAATCGTTCTGTGAAAAAGCAATTGGCTGCTTATGCAAAAGTATTGTATCAATTGAATAAATTTGAATTGTTTGGTGATTTGCAATACCGTTATGTTGAATATGATGCGAAATATTTGCCAAATGGGAAAAATGATGAGGAAGATTTCAGACCATTTTCGGATACATTCAATTTTGTGAATCCAAAAGCTGGAATAAATTTTAAAATCAATTCTTCAAATGTATTGTATGCTTCTTATGGTATTTCACATCGTGAGCCTTTGAGAAATGATTATGTAGATTCTAAATCTAAACCAAAAGAAGAATTTCTACAAGATTATGAATTTGGTTATAGAAAAGTAGGACAACTTTCTTTGAATGCAAATTTGTATTATATGGACTACCAGAATCAGTTGGTTGCAACAGGAGAGTTAAATGAAGTAGGTGCAAGAAAGCGTGTTAACTCTGGAAATAGCTATAGAAGAGGAATAGAGTTGGATGCGAATTATAAAGTTATTCCGAATCACTTGAATATTTTTGGAAATTTAACTTTAAGTCAAAATAGAAATATAAATTACGAAGAGGAGGTTTGGGATGAAAAAGGAATTTCTTCTATAAAAAATTATGGAAAAACAAAAATTTCGCTTTCACCAGATGTGATTTCTGCTTTCGGTTTTGAAGCTGTTCCTTTCAAAAATGTATTGATTAATTTGACGAATAAGTATGTTGGTGAACAATATTTATCAAATACAGAACCAGCAGATGGTAAATTAGATAGTTATTTGGTTTCGGATCTTTTGATTCGATATTCGACAAAAGTAAAAGGAATTAAAAACCTTGAATTTTCGTTCTTGATTAATAACTTATTTGATGTAGAATACGAATCAAACGGTTATTATTATGGAGGAGGATATTATTTTCCACAAGCCGGAATTAATGTTTTGGGCGGAGTTGGAATTCGTTTATAAAAAGCTAAAAGCTCGAGAACTTCTCGAGTTTTTTTTATTCTTCAATATAATCAAGAGGAATATGCCAAATTTCGGTTTTATTTTTTTCTCGAAAGAAATCCAAATGTCCAATTTCATCCAATCCATATTCTTTAGGAATGATATTCAAACGTTTTTTCCTCACATTTTTCAAAACTAATTCAGCAAATAAATCTACAGATTTTGGCGTTGCCATAAAATCATCATCCAAACTAATGATTAAAACAGGTTTTGTAATCTCATCATATAAATTCTGTGTTTCATCTGCATAACCTAAAATCGAAGTTTCATTCAGAATTAACTTTCGCCAATCTTTCGCAATTCCGATTGGAACTGGTTAACCCATTCCAACCTTTTGAGAAGGAAAAAATCCGTAAAAAGCAGATAAAATAGGAATTGCAATACGAAAAAAGAAATTTACTTTTGGTTTATCTTTTTGATGAAAATTTTTGATATAACCATATTGAGAACCAATTGTTACAATTTTATCATAAACTTTGTAAGCGCGTGTCAAACCAATCATAATTCCACCGATACTATGACCAATTAAAAATTTTTCGTGATTGGGATAAAATTCTTCGATATATTGTGTCAAACCTAAAAAATCTTTGTCGGCCCAATCTGTAAAATGCACTTTAAAATCTTTTAACTTTTTGGGTTTAGAATCGCTGATTCCGCGATAATCAAACGAAAAAACCAAATATCCCTTATTAGCTAAATACGTTGCACATTTGGCATAAAAAGTTTGTTTAACACCAATTGCAGACGAAATGACAATGATTTTTTTGGTTGCGTTGTTTTCGCCAAAAGAGGTTACGGCAATTGGATATTTGTCGGAAGTTTCTAGTATGAATTTTTTCATTCTTTTTATTTGATAAGGTAAAAAATATACCTTTACAAGGTAAATCAATCTTATGAAAAAAATTATTTTAATTCTATTAATCTTATTCTCTTCAAAAATGTTTTCTCAACAATTAAAACCTGATAATGTGATTGGTTTTTGGAAATTACAAGAATCGGGCTTTTATGAAAATGGCAAAAAAGTGTCTAAAGAATTTGATGATTGTCGGTTAATGAGAAATTATACAATTTGGGATAATGGATATGCTATTTATAACTATGTAGAAGGAAGTAATGGCAATTGTTTTCCTAGTGAGCCTCGATTAACATTGTGGCGAATTGTTGATAATAGAATTCAATTTTACATTGATGATTATATTTTTGAGGATAGAATTGTGAAAATTAATCAAGATAAAACGATAACTTTTGAAACATATATTGATAAAAAAATTGTAGATTCTGATAAGAAATTTGAGAAAATAGCAAATACAATCAGTTATGATATTTTACGTAAACAATAAATAAAGAAAATAAGTTTTCAGGTTTATTTTTTATATTCACTTTACGTCATTCAAAATCTTTATTTTTACCACATAATTATTGAACCGAATGAAAAATATATTCAGCCTATTTTTAGCATCAATTTTATTGCTTTCAGTTTTTTCGTGCAAAGAAGACGATTCGTTGGCAATATCGCAAGATCAATTGTTGCGATCTGGAAAATGGCAATTGAAAGAAATTAGAAAAACGAAAGGGAATATAACGGAAACAGACAAGTTGTTGGCTTGTGAGCGACAGTCTACATTAGATTTTTCGGATGTTACGAATTATAATTCTAACATGTATAAAACCGAAAAAGGAAATTGTGTACAAGAACAAACGATAGGAACGTATGTGTATAATACGTCTAAAACAAAACGTTTGTTAACGATGTCTCTGAATGATACAACGTACAATTATTATGTGAAGCAGTTAGATCCAAAATATTTGATTTTGCAAGATACGTTGAGTAAAGTAGATACGATAAAGCTTCGTTTGCAAGTTTTTGAAATTGTAAAATAATAATGAAAATACCTTCAATCTTGGAAGGTATTTTTTATTCGAACATTTTTCGTGTAATAAAATCTTTGTCTAAACTCCAAGCGCGTGCAGGAGAATATTCACGTCCATAATAAATGATTTGAATATGTAATTTATTCCACAATTCTTTTGGAAATATTTTCTTCGCATCCTTTTCTGTTTCTCCAACATTTTTCCCTTTTGTCAATTTCCATAATTTCATCAAACGATGAATATGTGTGTCGACAGGAAAAGCTGGATGACCAAACCATTGTGACATCACAACCGAAGCAGTTTTGTGTCCAACGCCAGGTAATTCTTCTAATTCATCAAAACCTTCTGGAACTTCTCCATCGTATTTTTCGATTAAAATTTCGGATAATCGTTTGATGTTTTTGGCTTTTGTATTTGATAAACCAATTTCGCGGATATAATATTTTATTTCATCTACTTCTAATAACGACATTGCTTTTGCATTAGCAGCTTTCGCAAATAATTCGGGTGTTACTTGATTCACTTTTTTATCTGTTGTTTGGGCAGATAATAAAACGGCAATCAATAATGTAAAAGCATCTTGATGATCTAATGGAATAGGTGGAACTGGATATAATTTTTCCAATTCATCAATCACAAATTGGACGCGTTCTTTCTTTAACATCATAAGTTCTGAGACTTTTTGTGTAAAAATAATGAAACATCTTTAATTATGCTTTATGTATTACGAAATGCGAAGTTCGCTATTAGAAAATTGAAGTTCGAATATTTTTCGTAAGTTTTTAAATAACAGCTTTTCCTTTTTTTACCTTCATTTTAAAAAGTAAAGTTTAAGCGACTTATTTTGGCGTTATATAACATTACATTTGTAGTATAAATAAAAGATTAATTAGTTAAATCAGTTACGATTCAAGATTTAATCATTATTTTTACGAGAAGTTCTAAAGACAAATCAAGATGTTAAAAATAGGAGATAAAGTTCCAGATTTTAAAGGAATTGATCAAGATGGAAACGAAGTTTCGTACCATGATTTTGCAGGAAAAAAATTAGTCGTTTTCTTTTATCCAAAAGCAAGTACGCCTGGTTGTACAGCAGAAGCATGTGATTTGCGCGATAACGAAAATGCGTTGAAAGCTCAAGGTTATCATTTGGTTGGAATAAGTGCAGATTCTGTGAAAAGACAAAAGAATTTTGCAGAGAAAAACAATTTACTTTTTCCTTTGCTTGCAGACGAAAATCACGAAATTTTGAATGCTTTCGGCGTTTGGGGACCAAAGAAATTTATGGGACGCGAATTTGATGGAATTCATCGTACAACTTTCATCATTGATGAAAAAGGAGTGATTACAGATGTAATCGAAAAAGTGAAAACAAAAGAACACGCAAAACAAATTTTAGAAAAATAAAAAATAATATAATGAGCGATTTAGACAATAAAAAGAAAGCGTTACAGCTAATCTTAGATAAGATGGACAAAGCTTACGGGAAAGGAACTGTAATGCGTATGGGAGATTCGGCTGTTGATGATAAAATAGAAGTAATTCCTTCTGGATCTTTGGGATTAGATTTAGCGTTAGGAGTAGGAGGTTATCCTCGCGGACGTGTTATAGAAATCTACGGACCTGAATCTTCAGGTAAAACAACATTAACGTTACACGCTATTGCTGAAGCGCAAAAAGCTGGTGGTATCGCTGCTTTTATTGATGCTGAGCATGCATTTGACCGTTATTATGCAGCGAAATTGGGTGTTGATGTAGAAAACTTAATTATTTCTCAACCAGATAATGGTGAGCAAGCATTAGAAATTGCAGATAACTTAATTCGTTCGGGAGCGATAGATATTATCGTAATTGATTCTGTTGCGGCACTTACTCCAAAAGCGGAGATTGAAGGTGAAATGGGAGATTCTCGTATGGGATTACAAGCGCGTTTGATGTCTCAAGCTTTACGTAAATTGACAGGTACAATTAATAAAACGAAATGTACAGCGATTTTCATTAATCAATTACGTGAAAAGATTGGGGTAATGTTTGGAAATCCAGAAACAACAACTGGTGGTAACGCCTTAAAATTCTACGCATCTGTACGTTTGGATATCCGTCGTTCAACTCAAATCAAAAATGGAGATGAGGTAATCGGAAATCATTCGAAAGTAAAAGTGGTTAAAAATAAAGTTGCTCCTCCATTCCGTCAAGCAGAATTTGATATTATGTATGGTGAAGGAATTTCTAAAGTTGGAGAAATTTTGGATATGGGTGTTGAGAAAGGAATTGTAAACAAATCTGGTTCTTGGTATTCATACAATGATAGCAAATTAGGACAAGGTCGCGATGCTGTAAAAGAAGTATTGAAAGATAATCCTGAATTGGCAGAAGAAATTGAAGCTAAAATTGTCGCATTAATCAAAGGTGAGCCAGTAGATGGAAAACCATCAGTTGATAATCCAGCTGACGAAGCAGAATTATTTGCTGAAGATTAA
The DNA here is from genome assembly GCF_002472765.1 of Empedobacter sp. UBA7252. NCBI lineage: Bacteria > Pseudomonadati > Bacteroidota > Flavobacteriia > Flavobacteriales > Weeksellaceae > Empedobacter > Empedobacter sp. UBA7252. Next base: position 29,769 of record NZ_DKSQ01000076.1, on the reverse strand, counting down.
TTCGAAAGAATTTTTATATAATGATAAAAACCTCTCAATTTTGAGAGGTTTTTTTGTTATTTTGTATAATTAATAAAAAAGGCGTCCTCATCTCCAAATGAAATTCTTAAACTATTTTTTGTTAATATTTCGATATTTTCTATTTCAGTATCATTAGTGTTATTTTCTGTTAAGGTAATTCGTTTGTTTTTTAAACTCCATTTTCCTTCAGACGGGCTATGATAACAAGGGTCATTTCCTCCTCCTTCATAAAAATCATTATAATAAGTAAAATTTTTATTAAAAGTTATACTTGTTTTAGAATCACATTCATTGTATTCTTCAATTATTTCTTTTCCATTCAAATAATATCCAGAGTTTTTAATCTGCCATTTACCAATTAATAATTCTTCATGCGATTCTACATTAGAATCATCATCGTTATTACAAGATGCGAAAAATGTAGTCGCTGAAAGTGTAGCAAATAATAATAGTTTTTTCATAAGTTATTTTTTTGATTGGCAATAATATGAAAAATGATATTAATTAAACGTTTTTAAGTATTTATAATAAAAAAAACACTTCTGTAGAAGTGGTTTGTCATGTTGAATTTATTTCAACATTGTATACTGTTTATGATGAGAATCTGAAACGAGTTCAGAATATTCATATTTATTATTTAAATAGTAAAACTTTTAATAATAAAAAAAGACAATCAAATTGATTATCTTTTTTGCTCCTCCTCTTGGGCTCGAACCAAGGACCCTCTGATTAACAGTCAGATGCTCTAACCAACTGAGCTAAGGAGGAAAATCCGATATTTTAAAATTTTATTTTTAAGTCTTTGTTTGACATTTCACTAAAAAAGCTCCTCCTCTTGGGCTCGAACCAAGGACCCTCTGATTAACAGTCAGATGCTCTAACCAACTGAGCTAAGGAGGAATGTTGCTTAATTGTGGGTGCAAATATAGAAGTATTTTTTACACCCACAAAAAATATTTTAAATTTTATTTAAAAATCATATTCACAATATCGTTTCCGAAGATGAATACCATTAATCCTAAGATAATTACAACGCCAACCATTTGTGCTTTTTCTAAAACTTTTTCACTTGGTTTTTTACCTGTGATCATTTCATAGATGGCAAAAACAGCATGTCCACCGTCCAAACCTGGAATTGGTAATAAGTTAATAAATGCTAACCAAGCAGAAATCATTGCCGTAAATGACCAGAAAAATAACCAGTTCCATTCTTTTGGCATTTGTTTTACCATTCCAATTGGTCCAGCAACTTGCTTACGACCGTCTTTTACTTGGAACAATGTCCCAATTCCACGAACTTGCGTTGCAATCGCTTCAAATGGCTCTACAATTCCTTTTGCGATTCCTTCACCAATTGTATAATCTTCCTTAGAAATTAATGAATCTAAATATGCTGTTGATCTTAGGAATCCAATGCTTCCATCTTTATCTACATTTACCATCAACTCTACAGGCTCGCCTTTTCTTTCAACACTTAAAGAAACTGTTTTTCCTTTGTATTCTTTTAATTTATTTGTTAAATCTGAAAATAGAGGTGTTGTGAAACCATCAATAGCAATTACTTTATCATCTTTTAATAAACCTGCTTTTTGTGCTGCACTATTCTCAACAACAGAATCCACAACGGTTGGCATTTGAGGAATAAAGAAAGCGCCTTTAGCGTTTAAAATTTCAGTTCTGAAATCTTCTGTAATTGGTAAAGAAACTTCTTTTCCTTGACGTTTTACATCTAAAGTTTCACCACCCAACAAGGCTTCTTTTCCTATTTCATTTAATGCTTGATATTTAACACCATTTACACCAACTGGAATATCACCTTTTTGCAAGCCGAATTTAGTTTGCGTTGCATTCGCTTCGATTCCATATTGCATTTTGTTTACATCAACAAAGCTTTTTCCTTGAGAAATGAATAAAATAGTATAAATAATCATCGCTAAAATGATATTTACAATAATACCTCCTAACATGATGATTAATCGTTGCCAAGCTGGTTTTACACGGAATTCCCACGGTTTTGGCTCTTGTTTCATTTGTTCCAAATCCATGCTTTCGTCAATCATTCCCGAAAGTTTTACGTATCCTCCAAGAGGCAACCAACCGATACCGTAAACAGTATCACCAATTTTCTTTTTCCAAATGGCAAATTTCACATCGAAAAAACAAAAGAAACGTTCAACACGAACGCCAAACCATCGCGCTGTTACATAATGTCCTAGTTCGTGCAACATTACTAAAAGCATCAAACTAAGCATTAAGGTAGCTATCTGTATTAACATATTGTTTTAAATTTATTTATGTTCTAATTTTATTAAACGATTACAAAATTAATCGAATTTATTTATCAAAGCGGTTTATTTTTTCCATTCTAAGGTTTCTAACAATTTTTTTACATCTTTTTTGATGTAATCAACTGCTGGAGCTAAAGAATCGGGTTTTGGTTGAGTTTTGAAATAAACCGAACCTGCTAAAAAATTCTTTACACTATCCGTCGCATGAAACTGAATATTAATCGCTGATTCTCCTCCTAATTCATACATAGTACCAAAAACCTTTTTTTCTGGAAAAGAAAATTCTTGTGGCGAGATAAAACTGGCTTTAACCGTCTGTTCTTGCACAAAACTCTCACTTTCTTTTATTTGAACGATTAAATCTTGTGGAGACTGAACTGGAAAATATGTCAGGTAAATTGTCGCTTTCATTCGTGGATAAACAATATTGAAAGAGTTTGGTTTTTTGCCCACTACGACCTTTCCAAAGTTTGAATATTGGAAAGTATAAGGTACATTTTCTTTGAAAGACAGATAAGTTTGTTGCGGATATTCGAGGCGAACTTGTCCTAAAGGTTTGGCAACTTCCTCGCTTTTATTGCACGACACAAAAAAAATAGCACTACTACATAATGCTATTATAGTTTTAAAATTCATTGTATAACGTAAAACGTTAAATTTTGTAAAATTCATTTAATTTTTTAATTTCTAAAAAGGCAAATCGTCTTCTCCTTCATCTATAAAAGGTGGCTCGACAACTGTTGTGTTTTGTTGACTTTGCTGAACTTTGTTCTGATCATTTTGCATGGCTTGACGTTGTTCATTGTCAATTTTTGGTGTCAAAAACTCGATTGAATTTGCTACGATCTCTGTTGTATAACGCGTTTGTCCGTTATCGTCCCATTTGCGTGTTTTGATGCGTCCTTCAACAAAAACTTTATCTCCTTTTTTCAGATAACGATCACATAATTCTGCCAATTTATTGCGTGTCACAATATTGTGCCATTCTGTTTCTGTAATTCGTTCTCCTGTTCTCGAAATGTAAGATTCTGTCGTTGCAATAGGAAATCGTCCAATACAATTTTGTTCATCGAAATGATGCAATTTTACATCATCACCCAAATTTCCGATCAAAAGTACTTTATTCGTTGTTCCATTCATAGTTGTAATAGGTTTTTAGTGGCTTGTTACTTACAAAGTTAATCCAAATAATGTTTATTTATAAATTTTTCTATTGGTTTTGGCAGCGGATAATGTTCGAGATCATTTAAAGCAATCATTTCAAAATCATTTTCGGCTTTCAAATTTGTTATATCTATTAAAGATACATTTAATTTCCAATATTTTATAAATAAATTTTGATGCGACAAAATATGTTTCTCCTCTTCGATAAAAGTTAGATTATTTTCAAGATTTTGATCTAAAATCCAACCTTTATCCAACAAGTCAGTTTCGGTTTCTATTTTTGGAAAAGTGAATAAATTTTTCCAAACATCATTTCCAATTCGTTTAGACAAGGCAATTTTATCTTCATTTTCGATGAGAATAAAATGTAAAAAACGATTCGAAACTTTTGTCTTTTTCAATTTTATAGGCAATTCGTTGACTTTATTTAATCGAAGCGCTTCACAAGACTCATTAAGTGGACAAATTTCACACTTTGGCTGTTTTGGTGTACAAATTGTTGCACCCAAATCCATTACCGCCTGATTAAAATCACCTGGACGTTTTTTATCAATGATTTCTAAACCCAAATCCCAGAAAATCTTCTTTGTTTTTGGCGAACTTATATCATCTGTAATATTAAAATATCGCGCAAAAACTCGAAACATATTTCCGTCTACAGCAGGTACATTTTCATTATATACAATAGATGCAATTGCAGCTGCAGTGTAATCTCCTACGCCTTTTAGCTTTTTTAAATCTTTGAAATTATTCGGAAATTGTCCATTTAACTCATCAGCAATCGTCTTTGCTGTGAAGTGTAAATTTCTGGCACGGGAATAATAACCCAGTCCTTGCCAGAGTTTTAGGACTTTTTGTTCGTCGGCATTTGCCAAATCGAAAATAGTCTCAAATTCTTGTATGAAATTATTGTAAAATTTCATACCTTGGTCAACCCTTGTTTGTTGGAGAATAATTTCCGACAACCAAATGTGAAATGGGTCTTTTGTATGACGCCAAGGTAAATCTCGTTTATTTTTGTCAAAATATGACAAAATCAGATAGTTGAAGTTCATAAAAACTGAAAAAATCTTTTTTTGTTGGGATACTATCGTTATATTTGCACCCGCTTTCAAATTTAAGAATAATAAGAGGAATTATGACAAAGGCAGAAATAGTAAATAACATTTCAGGTAAATTAGGACTTGAAAAGAGCGATACTCAAAGAGTGGTAGAATCGTTTATGGAGGAGGTGATTAAATCATTAGTAGAAGGAGAAAATGTATACTTAAGAGGATTTGGTTCTTTTACTATTAAAACTAGAGCTGAAAAAACAGGTAGAAACATTACAAAAGGTACTTCTATCATTATCCCAGCACACAACGTTCCTACATTTAAACCAGCTAAGACTTTCATCGAAGATGTAAAGACTAGCGAAGCAAACGTAATCAAATAACAATAAAATAATTGTATCATGCCAAGCGGAAAAAAACGTAAAAGACATAAGGTAGCGACGCACAAACGCAAAAAACGTCGTCGTCTTAACAGACACAAAAAGAAAAAATAATTAGTAGCTAAGCTATTAATAATTTAGTCTTTTTACAAGATAGCACTTTTCAATGGAAATTTTGGAAAGTGCTTTTATCATTTTTAAAAACATAATTTTTTGATGAGTAAAGAATTAGTGATTTCAGCCTTAGCTGATCAAGTACGCATCGCAGTTTTAGATGAAGGTCGCTTGATGGAATTTCATCAAGATACTGCAAATGATGGCTTTGCAGTTGGCGACATTTACTTGGGTAAAATCAAAAAATTAGCTCCTAGTTTAAATGCAACCTTTGTTGACATTGGTTATTCGAAAGATGCATTTTTACATTATCATGACTTAGGTCCACAAATACGTTCGTCAAATGCGTACAACAAAATTGTAGCATATGGCACGTACAAAACCGAAAAATTGAAGAACTTCCGTATGGAAGAACCGATTGACAAAGATGGACAAATTACAGAAATCTTTGCTCCAGGTGATTCCGTTTTGGTTCAAATTACAAAAGAACCAATTCATACGAAAGGACCAAGAATTACTTCTGAAATTTCAATTGCTGGTCGATATTTAGTTTTAGTTCCATTTTCGGAACGTGTTTCGATTTCGCAAAAAATCAAACAAAAACCAGAACGCGATCGTTTAATCAAAATTTTAGAAGGTTTAACACCAGAAGGCTTCGGAGTTATTATCAGAACAGTTGCCGAAGAGAAGAATGCAGAAGAATTACAAGCAGATTTGGCTTATTTGTTAAACAAATGGTCTCAAATCTTCAAAAATCTTCAAAAAAAGAAAGCGCCAGCTAAAATTCTTAGCGAAATGGACAGAGCTTCTTCTATTTTGAGAGATAATTTTAATGATGATTTTATTAAAATTTCTGTTGATGATGATGAATTAGCTGACGAAATGCGCGAATATTTGGAAGTTATTGCACCAGATAAAATTAATTTGGTAAAAGAATACGACGATCCATTTGTTCCAATTTTTGAGAAGTTTAATGTCGAAAGACAAATTAAACAAGCTTTTGGTAAAACGGTAACTATTCCACAATCTAAAGGTGCATATCTTGTGATTGAACATACAGAAGCGTTACACGTAATTGATGTGAATTCGGGAAATATTTCTCGTAATTCTAAAAATCAGGAAGATTCAGCTTTTGCCGTAAACAAAATTGCTGCTTCTGAAATTGCACGTCAGTTGCGATTACGTGATATGGGAGGAATTGTTGTGGTCGATTTTATTGACATGACGGATGTAGAACATAAAAAAGAATTGTTCGAGCATCTGAGAGCTGAAATGGCGAAAGATAAAGCAAAACATAAGATTTTGCCACCAAGTAAATTTGGATTGATTCAGATTACAAGACAACGTGTTCGCCCAGAGGTGAATTTTGTTACAACTGAAGAAAATCCTAACCAAGAATCGAATGAAGTTGAAGCACCTATCGTTACAATTGATAAAATTGAACAAGTGCTCTTGAATATCCTTGATAGAAAAGATAAGGATTTACGAAAAATGTCGTTGCACGTGCATCCTTTCGTAGCTGCTTATTTACAACATGGATTGCCAAGCATTCAGATGAAATGGTTTTTTAAGCATAAAAAGTGGATTAAGATTGTACCAAGAGATGCGTACAAATACTTACAATTTAATTTCTTGGACAAAGATCATAATACACTTTACAACGAATCAAATTAAGAAAAACCTCGCAATTGCGAGGTTTTTTGTTTTATATTCGTTACACAACAAAATACTATGAAAAAAATATTCCGAATTCTTCTCAAAACTTTAGAAGCTTTAGTTTTACTAATTGTGGTGTATTTACTTGCAGTAGTTTTGCTGCCATTAATTCCAGTAAACAAACAAAAAGAGAAGTCTAATGATCAAATCACAGCGTATATTTTGACAAATGGCGTACATACGGATATTGTGGTTCCAGTAAAATCTGAAGCGATTGATTGGTCGACTTTTGTACCTTTCTTGGATACAAAATCGAAAAAAGAATACAAATATATTGCCTTTGGTTGGGGTGATAAAGGTTTCTATTTGGATACACCGGAATGGAAAGATCTTAAATTCTCTACAGCTTTCAACGCTGCGTTTTGGTTAGGAGATTCGGCGATGCATACTACTTTTTATGATAATATGACGATAGATGACAATTGTAAAAAAGTTGATTTGAGTGTAGAAGAGTATCAAAAATTAATTGTTTACATCAAGCAATCATTTGATTTGGATCTAAATAACAAAGTCGAATTAATAAAAACAGATGCTGTTTATGGAGATAGTGATTCGTTTTACGAAGCAAAAGGAAGTTATAGTTTATTTTTTACGTGTAATACGTGGGCTGCAAGCGCGTTAAAAGCAGCAAATAAAGAAGCCCCCTTGTGGACGGCAACACAACAAGGAATTTTTCGTCATTATGAATAATTTTTTTAAATTATTTCTGATTCATTTTCAAAGAGTTGTCTATTAATGCGACTTGTAGAACGAAAAAAAATACTTTTAAGATTTGGAAGTAATAAAATTTGCTCTATATTTGCAACACAATATCGATAACGATACTCCTCCTTAGCTCAGTTGGTTAGAGCATCTGACTGTTAATCAGAGGGTCCTTGGTTCGAGCCCAAGAGGAGGAGCAAAAAAGACAATCAATTTGATTGTCTTTTTTTATTTCACAAATATTTAACATTTCCTCACACAACCATTCACCTAACTTTTGCATCTTACTAATAGAAAAACAAATAAAATCAGATTAGTATGAAATTTAGAAAAGTATTTAGCGTTTTAGCATTATTAATGGTTATGGTAACATTCGCACAAAAAAATATGAAAATAGATTATTCAATGTATCCAAAAGCAAAAGATGGATATGAACAGAAAATTATCACTTTAAAACCACAAGCCAATGAAGAAAACTATTTAGTTGAAATATTTGCTGGGAAAAAAACAAAGGTTGATTCTTGTAATCAATTTTTCTTAAGTGGAAATTTTGATCAAAAAACTGTTGATGGTTGGGGTTATGATTATTTTAATTTCGAAACTGATGGAAATATATCAGGAACTTTAATGGGATGTTTTGACAATAAATCTGTCGAAAAAATTGTACATGCTCAATCTTTGCAGACGAGTTACAATAGCAAATTACCAATCGTAGTTTACGTACCAAAAGGCTATACTTTAGAATATAGAATTTGGAAAGCAGATGAAAAACTTAACATAGTTAAGTAATATTTATAGTTGTTAATTGAAAAAGCTCGAGAAATTCTCGAGCTTTTATATTTTAATGAAATACCAATTGCGTAATCGTGTAAATAACCAAACCAACAAGTCCACCAACCAGCGTCCCGTTAATCCGAATAAATTGCAAATCTTTTCCAACTTCCAATTCTAGCTTTTCGCTCAATTCTTTTCCTTCCCATTTATCAACCGTATTACTAATCAAGCTTTCCATTTCTTTGACATTTCGTAAAATCATACGGTAAATAAAATGACGCACCCAACCATTAATTTTATCAATCATTTCTTGGTTATCGTTCAAATTTTCGGTTAACTTTTTAATGTTTTTCTTAATGTAAACTTGCATTGCAGAATTTTCATCATCAAAACTTTCGGTCAGATTTTGTTTAATCGCCAACCACAAATCCAAAGCATAATCATTCAATCGTTCTTTTGTGATAAAATCATCTCGAAGCGATTCTAACCTAAATTTCCAATCGGGAGATTCTTTTATATTCTGAATATTTTCTCGGATAATTCGTTCGATATTATGACGAACTGGATGTTCTTTATCTTCTTCAACCTCATCCAAAAAACTCACCACGCCTTCTACTACTCCTTTCGATATTTTTTTACCAGCAAAAAATGAAATCACAGGATGTTTTTCGTTTAATTTATCTTTAATAATCAAATCACTTTCTAAGATATATTCTTTCGCTTTTGGAATAATTGCTTCTAAAATTTCGTTGTGTTTTTCCTTTTCTAAAATATACTCTAAACTTGATGATACTAATTCAGGTAAATCAAACTGTTTTAAAATTTCATCACCTTTCAAGGTTATAAAATCAACGACATCTTTATCATCTAAGTCTTTGACAATTTTCTTGGAGAAATTAATCAACTCTTCTTGCAACATTTCTTGATTAGCAGGTTTATTCAACCAATCTGCTGCATATTTTACAACTTCTAATTTCTCGATATATGGACGAATTGTAGATGGCGTCAAAAAATTCTCAGTTACAAACTGTCCTAAATTATCTCCGATTGCATTTTTACTATTTTCGATCAGATTTGTATGCGGAATTTTAAGTCCAAGCGGATATTTGAACAAAGCTGTAACCGCAAACCAATCGGCAAGCGCACCAACCATCGCTGCTTCGGCAAATGCTTCCACATATCCGATCCATTTCACAGGTGAATGTTGACTTAGATAAACCATCAAAAAGTAAATAAAAGCCATCAAAATGAATAATCCTGTCGCAATAGCTTTATGTTTTTTGAGGTTTTGTATTTTCTGAAGTTCCGTCATAAAAGTGTTTTGAAAATTTGTTGCAAAAATTTAGCCAATCAAAAAAGCGGAGAATTCTCCGCTCAAATTTTTGTGTTTTTGATTTATTTACTTTCCTGAAAAACCAATAATGCAACATTTGCACTCGATAATAATCGTTGGCTATGATTGATTGTAAATAATCTTTCGAAAGACGATAATTCACGGTGAACAACACCTAAAACATCGATGTTGTTTTTTGTACAATAATTGATTAAACCATCTTCTACATCTTTACTCGGTTCAATTGTAATCATCGCTTCAGGATATTCTTCTTCCCATTCTTTTTTCACGCTTAACATTTGTGGAGTAATCGATTTATCATCAACATGTACAATGTTCAACAATTTATCGTAACGTTTTGTCACTTCTTCCATTTGCGATAAAGCTTTTGCTTCTTTTTGATTGAACAATGTAGCGTAAGCAAAATTTCTTTCTTCTTTAAATTTTACATTATTTGGAACAACCAACACAGGTGCAGGCGAATTGTTAATGACATTTACCGTGTTAGAACCAAAAAACTTTTTGCCTAAACTATTTTGTCCATTCGTTCCCATCACCACGTATTGTATATCTTCTTTGTTGATAATATCCAAAATCATCAACAACAAATCGCCAACAACCAAAGAACTCTCTATTTTAACGTGTTCAAGATTATTTTCTTTTGCAATATTCTTAAGTTTATTGATATAATTTTCGAAATTTTCTTCTGTAACTTCAAGATAATTTTTAAGATTTGATTGTACCGAGACTAACTTAATATTAGTTTTGAGAACTTTTGCAAGGTTTAACGCATACAAAAAAGCATTGTTCGCTGTTTCCGAAAAATCGGTTGGAAATAATATTTTAGCCATAATAATTAAATTCTAGAATAGATTGTTCTATAAATTTACAACTAAAATTTAGGTAAAGCCACAAAAAAAGTCTTGATTTCTCAAGACTTATCTATTTTTTAACCGTTTTTAATAACCAAAACGACGCAAATCATTCTCTTTGCTTCTCCAGTCTTTTCGCACTTTCACGAAAAGTTTCAAGAATACTTTTTTATCAAAGAATTTCTCTAACTCTTCTCTTGCTTCTTTTCCTACTTTCGATAAAGACTCTCCTTTATGTCCAATAATAATTCCTTTCTGAGAGTCACGCTCAACAAAAATTTCAGCTTCGATAGAAATTAAATTCAAATCTTCTTTGAAACGTTCTGTAACTACCTCAACAGAATATGGAATCTCTTTTTGATAGTTTAATAAAATCTTTTCGCGAATTACTTCATTTACAATAAAACGCTCCGAACGGTCTGTTAATTGATCTTCTGGATAATATTGCGGACCTTCTGGAATAATTGCTTTGATCTTATTAATCAACAAATCTACATTCACGTTTTCTTTTGCCGAAATAGGTAAAATCTCTGCTTTTGGTAATAATTCGTGCCAATATTCTACTGCTTCATTTAATCGATCTGGCGTAGCTGTATCAATTTTATTCAATAATAAAATAATTGGTGTAGATGTTTTTTGCAGACGTTCGAAAACTTGTTCATTTTTCAATCGTTTTTCTCCAATTTCTACAACATAAAGAATCACATCAGCATCCACCAACGATTCATTTACTGCATCCATCATTTTTGTTTGCAGTTCATAAGCAGGATCCAAAACACCAGGCGTATCCGAAAATACAATCTGATAATCTTCTCCCGTTAAAATACCTTTGATACGATGACGTGTAGTTTGCGCTTTGTGTGTTGCGATAACCAAACGCTCTTTCATCAACATATTCATCAAAGTAGATTTTCCAACATTTGGATTTCCTATGATATTTACAAAACCGGATTTAAATTTCTTTTCGTCTGACATTCTACAAATTTAGTGATTTTTATAATATTATTTCAGATTAATATGTTGAAGAAAAGATTAATATTCTAATGAAATTTTAATTTCATAAAATTGATTTTGGTCTGTATTTTGAATAATTCTAATTAAGTTCAAAAAAATATGACGAAAGTTATGGTTTATTGAAAAATATGATTAATTTCATACATGTGTTATGGAAGATTAAATTAACCAAAATTTAAAAAAATGATGAAAGCAGAACTTATCGAAAAAGAAGAAGTAAGAAACTATAAATTTTTAGACGCGCCAAAAGACGAAGTAACGGTAGAGGCAAACAAATTGAATGGCGCAGTAAGATTAGGAAACGAATTCAAATCGAAAGCATATATTACATTTCAAACAGATCAAGGTCCTAAAAAAATTGAGACAACTGTTTGGTCTGTTACGGATAAATTTCTACAAATTAAGAATGGAGTTTTGATTCCGTTAAAATCTTTAATTGATATTCAATACTAAAAATTGTTTATTGCTTAAATTAAAAAAGGGATACGACGATGTCGTATCCCTTTTTTAATTAATTATTTTTATTGGATTCTTTCAGCAATCTAATTAACTCTGCACGTATAGCAGCTTTATCATTACTTTTCGGAAAATCTCCGATAAAAAATGTTTGTTGCGGAACTTCATAAGGTTCTAATTCACTTTTTGGAATATCAACATGTTCTGCAAATCGACTTTCTATTACCAAAGAAATTACATCTTCTGTAGATCCTTTTTTCGGAAAAGCAATCACAATAAAGTTATAATCGATATATGGTTTTAATTTTTCTTCAATCAATTCTAAATTCACCACATCTTTCCTATTCAACTTACATTCATTTCCAGAAATCCATCTAAACTTTTTCTGATCATCCGAAACAACAGCCTGTCTATATAAATTTAGTGATTCTTTTTCGTAAGGCGAATTCAAGACTAAATTACCTTTTTCATCTTCCGAAAGTTCTATTTTATCTAAAACTGTATAATCTGTTTCATCTATTTTTTTTACTGCAATTGGAAATCCATTCGCGGTAAAAACTTGATAAAAACTGGTTTTCGTTTGATCATTCAATTTACTTTTCAAATCATTTGACAAATCATCACTTTCGATTGCAATTTTTTCGATTCTAGCCAAATCTTCAAAAGAATTTTCAATCTGTTTCTTTGTCAAATAAGCATAATTTAATGCGTATCCTATTTCGTCTTGACTTTCGTCTGTTAATGGAATCTTCACTTTATCCGAATCTTCATGACAATACAAATCAAAACCTCCTTCTATGGCTTGAACCAATGAAATTTCTCCTTCATTTTCTAAAACCGATGAACTTAAAAGTGTAGAATCTCCTTTTTTCAATCCTAAAAAATTATTTAACGAATGAAACGTTTCATTTACAAATCGAGGATCAAAATTCGATACATAAACATTATCTTCTCTCGAATAATGAAAATTAACTTTTTCTTCTTTTGAATCGATCTTTTTCATCAAATCAAAAATATCATTTTGCCATTGAAAGGTATTTTTATCCTGAAATTCACTTAAAATCTCTGGAATGTTTTTATTGTTAAAATCTAACTTCATAATAATTACTTTTGTGTGTTTTTAATTTACTGATAATCAAATTAAATCAATAATTTTACCAAAAAACTCGATTAAAATGTTTTTTCAACTTTTGTTGACAAAAAGTTGAAAAAAGCAGTTTCAAAAATTGGTAATTTTATAAAATTTAATGGATAATTATTTATCTTAGCAAGATGAATCACAAAACAGATTTTTCGAATTTAAGATTTAAACGAAATCTAAATTCTAATCCATCACATATAGAGTCATTTGAATTAGATAGTTTACAAGTCAAAAGTGATTACAATTACGATGATGTAAAAAATCTGAAACAGATTAACTTTTTACCCGGAGTTGCCCCATATTTACGCGGTCCTTATACGACAATGTATGTTCGTCAACCTTGGACAATTCGCCAATATGCAGGTTTTTCTACTGCAGAAGAATCGAATGCTTTTTATAAAAGAAATTTAGCTGCTGGTCAGAAAGGGCTTTCTGTTGCCTTTGATTTGGCTACTCACCGCGGTTACGACTCAGATCATGAACGTGTTGTAGGAGATGTAGGTAAAGCTGGCGTTGCGATAGATTCTGTAGAAGATATGAAGATTTTGTTCAATGAAATTCCATTGGATAAAATTTCGGTTTCGATGACAATGAACGGAGCTGTTCTTCCTATTTTAGCTTTTTACATTGTAGCTGCAGAAGAGCAAGGTGTTTCGCAAGATCAACTTTCTGGTACAATTCAGAATGATATTTTGAAAGAGTTCATGGTGCGTAATACATACATTTATCCGCCAACTCCTTCAATGAAAATTATTGCAGATATTTTCGAATATACTTCTCAAAAAATTCCTCGCTTCAATTCGATTTCTATTTCGGGTTATCACATGCAAGAAGCTGGAGCTACGCCTGTTTTGGAAATGGCTTATACCCTTGCAGATGGTTACGAATATGTAAAAACTGGTTTGGAAGCAGGATTGAAAGTTGATGATTTTGCTCCTCGTTTATCATTTTTCTGGGCGATTGGAATGAATTTCCCTCAAGAAATTGCAAAAATGAGAGCTGCTCGTATGTTATGGGCAAAATTGATGCAAGAATTTGAGCCTCAAAATAAAAAATCATTAATGTTGAGAACGCACTGTCAGACTTCTGGTTGGAGTTTAACAGAGCAAGAACCTTATAACAATATTGGTCGTACAGCGATAGAAGCGTTAGCTGCTGCTTTAGGAGGAACGCAGTCTTTGCATACCAATGCGTTGGACGAAGCAATTGCTTTGCCAACAGATTTCTCGGCTCGTATTGCACGTAATACACAAATCATTTTACAAGAGGAAACTCAAATTTGTAGAACGGCTGATCCTTTTGGAGGAAGCTTTATGATTGAATCTTTGACAAATGAAATGGCAAATCAAGCGTGGGAATATATTCAAGAAGTTCGTGAATTAGGTGGAATGACGCAAGCCATAGAAGCTGGAATTCCAAAAATGCGTATTGAAGAAGCTGCTGCAAAAAAACAAGCCAAAATTGACTCTGGTGAAGTCGCAATTGTTGGTGTAAATGCTTACCGCTCGAAATTAGAACAACAAGAGTTCGAAATTTTAGAAGTTGACAACACTGCTGTTCGTCAAAAACAAATTGATCGATTAAATCAAATTAAAGCGGAGCGTAACAGCGAAGCTGTAAAAGATATTTTAGCACAATTAACAAAAGCTGCTGAAACAGGCGAAGGAAATTTATTAGAATTATCTATCGAAGCGGCTCGTCGTCGTGTTACTTTAGGTGAAATTTCTGATGCATTAGAAGCTGTTTTTGGTCGTCATAAAGCAATTACAAGAGGAATTCAAGGAGTTTATGCTATGGAAGCAGGTAAAATGAATAAATTTGAGGAAGCTCGTAATTTAGCTGACGAGTTTGCCGAAGAAGATGGACGCCGTCCTCGTATTATGGTAGCTAAAATGGGACAAGATGGTCACGATCGTGGTGCGAAAGTCGTTGCAACCTCTTTTGCGGATATGGGATTTGATGTGGATATTTCTCCATTGTTCCAGACGCCAGCAGAAGTTGCGAAACAAGCTGTAGAGAATGATGTTCATATTTTAGGAATTTCTTCTTTGGCTGCAGGACACAAAACGTTGGTTCCGGAAGTTGTAAAACAATTGAAAGAATTAGGTAGAGACGATGTTTATATCGTAGTCGGAGGTGTTATTCCGCGTCAAGATTATGATTATCTTTATCAAAATGGTGCAGATGCAATCTTTGGTCCAGGGACAAACTTGGCGGAATGTGCCTGCGAAATTTTAGAGAATTTATTGAAATCTTATAAATAAATCTATTTTAGTATGAGTATTCCTGTCTATTGACAGGAATATTTTTATATTTATACCACACAAACCTTAAAGCGAAATGAATAAAACTCTTCGAAATATTATCTTAATCATCTGTACAATTTTTATTATATGGTTTATTGGATACTTTCTGATTGGAGATTTTATCAGTTTAGAATTCGCGAATCATGATTTTGCGAAACTATTTCCAAAGCTTTTAACATTTGCTGCGGCAGTTAGTATTTATGTACTTTTTCTACTTTCTATCAAAAAGAAAGACGGATGGAGTTTTATGAATGTGATGAAATTTATCTTTGGAATTATCTTCGGATTTCTTCCACTTCTAACCTTCGAATATTATAGTATTGGAAGTTGTACAAATTGGAAAATTGATAAAAAAATTCAAAAAACGCTTTATAAATCCAATTCTTCTGATTCAGAAAAAATTGTTTTAATCGAAACATTTTGTCCTGAATCTAACCTAAAAACAACTCAGGTAAAGCGAATTGTAGAAATTACACCTCTTTTTATCACAACTTCTGAAATTGATCTAAATAAAATTTCGGATAAAAGTTGGAAAAAACTTTAATCAAAATTAAACTTTGCTCAAAATTTGATGTCTAACAGATGAAGAAACCAATTCATCTCATGACAAAATATATTCTATCATTTCTTTTTAGTTTGATTACAATTTTTTCTTTTGCACAAGAAAAAGTCACAATTACAGGAAAAGTAACGGATGTGCTTAATTTTCCTTTAACTGATTCTGAAGTTATTTTAGGCAACAAAGTCGATTCTGCACAAATTTCTACTACATCTACAAATGATGATGGTACGTTCAAAATTGAAGTTAATCTACAAGATAAACCTGTTTATTTAATCATTGATGATCCTTTAGAAGGCGTTTTCAAACAAAGTTTCGAATCCATCAAAAACAATATTGATCTTGGAATAATTATCATTAATCCGATGATTTATGATTTAGATGAGGTTGTGGTAACAAATGTGGAACCTATTGTTGTAAAACAAGATACAATCGAGTATAATGCTGATTCTTACAAAGTAAAACCGAATGCAAATTTGGAAGCTTTGTTGAGAGAATTACCAGGTTTTGAGATGGATGACAGCGGAAATATTACGGTAAATGGAAAAGATGTTAATGAGATTTTGATTGATGGTGAACCATTTTTTGGAACGGACGGAAAAGTTGCGTTAGAAAATTTACCTGTAGATATTATCAAAAAAATTCAGGTTTCGGATTATAAAACGAAAAATGAAAAATTCTCTGGGGAACGTTCGAAATCGAATAAGTCTTCGCTAAATATTACCTTGAAAGAAGATAAAAAAAAAGGTTATATGCTCAAAGCCACGGCGGGTAATGGAACGGATAATCATTACGAAGGCAATTTGATGGCGAACTATTTTAAAGATAAAAAGAAAATTAGTTTGATTGGTTCTTCGACAGATATTGCAGCTTCTGGAATGACAAGCGGTGAAGGTTCGCGTGGTCGTGGTGGAATGGGAAGAAGAGGTTCTGATGGTGTAATAACAAATACTTCAATTGGATTGAATTATAACGATCAATTAACTGATAATTTGAAAATTGGAGCTGATTATCGTTTGAATCATTCCTTTACGAAAAACGATCAATATCAACATGTAGAAAACTTTTCTCCAAAAAATATTTATACTTCTGATGCGAATTCTAAAACTAAAAGTGAAACGTATGGTCATAATTTTGGAACAAATTTAGAATGGACGAAAAACAATACAAAAATTTATTTTTATCCATCGTTTAGTAATTCTTCGTCTACAAATTCATCAATTTCGGATAGTAAAACATATTCAGATTTGGGTGATTTGAGAAATCAAATGAATCAAACTTCAAATGGAAAATCAAGCTCGAATACATTTAATACATTATTATCACTTAATCAGAAATTCAAAAATAAATCTTATTTAGACTTTAATTCAAGTATTTCGATTGGTAAAACAGATCGAAATTCGTTCATCAATTCGACAACTTTATATACAAATGATACTATTGCGGATATTTATAGAAACATCAATGAGAAAAATATTTCGAAAAATAATCAATACAATTTTGATGTAAAATATACGTATCCAATTACAGATTCTTTGAAAATCGCCGTTGGTTCTGCTTATAATTTAACCGATTCTGAAACCAATAATAGAACGTGGAATTATAATGATGTAACGGGAGAATATGACAATTTGAACAATGATTTGACGCGTTTTTATTCAACCAAATTGAATGAATTTAATCCGTATGCTCAATTATTATTGAACAAAAATAAAATTTCGGCAACAGTTCGTTTTGGAGCAAACATCTACAATCAACAAAATTTTGGAACGTTTAAAGCAGATGATTACAGCTCAACTCAGAACAAAACTTTACCAGATATTTCGGGAAATATTCGTTATCAAAACGGAAACAACTCACTTTCCTTAATGTATAATTATCAGACAAGTTTGGCTTCGACATCACAAGTTTTACCAATTTTAGACGAAACTGATCCGTTAGATGTTTTCAAAGGTAATCCAGATCTTGATCCCAATAAAGCACATCGAATCAATTTGATGTTTAGCAATTTCGATCGTAAAACTCGTCAAGGATTTAATGCTAACTTAGGTTATACGTACAACGAATCAAATATTGTGAATTACACAGAAATGGATTATTCGATTTATAAACGAACAACAACATATGAAAATGTAAAAGGAAATTATCGTCTGAATGGTAACTTTTTCTTTAATAAACAATATCAAAAAGGGATCAATAAATTTAGAGTAAATGTAGGAATGTCGGCGAGTTATGCTTTAACGCAAGGTTTTAGAGATGCGGTGAAATATGAGCAATACAATACAACTTTATCACCTACATTGAGATTAAACTGGGATTATGGTGATTATTTAACGATTTCACCTTCTTATCGTTTGAACTTCACAAATTCTAAATATGTCAATTACTCAATTGATAATCAAAATAATATTACGCACAATTTCGGAATTAAAACTATTTCTACTTTTCCTAAAAATTTGACTTGGACAAATGATTTCAGTTACAATTATAACTCGAGAATGGCAGCAGGTTTCAAGCGTGATTTCTTTTTGTGGAATACAAGTTTGATGTATCGTTTCTTCGATGATAAATTGGAGGCTGGTGTTAAAGTTTACGATTTATTGAATCAAAATAACAGTTATACGCGTACAATTACAGCGGAATCAACAATCGATCAACGCAATAATATTCTGACTCGTTTTGTGATGTTCTCGTTAACATTCAACTTAAATCAGTTTGGTGGAAAATCTACAAAAGGTGGAGACAGAGACCGACCAAGAGAAGGCGGAATGCGAAGAATGTAAATGCAGTAGTAAAATAACAAAAAAACGGCTCAATTTTGAACCGTTTTTTTTGTTAATTATCTTTATCAACTCCTGTTTTTTTCTTGTATTTTTTGATAATATTCTTCTTCTACTTTATCAAATTCTGATATCGAAATTACTTTTCCTTTCGTGGGTTTTGTTTTGTCATGTTGAATTTATTTCAAAATCGAATATTGTTTATGATGAGAATGTGAAACGAATTCAGATTGATATACGAATAATTTATTCTAAAATATATTTCAATTTATAGCCAAACATTCCACGATCTTTGATCATGTCAGCAACACCTTCTGGACATTCATTTTCCCAATCTTGCTCAGCATTTGCAATTTTTTCTAAAATTCGACGCGAATAAGAATCTAAATAACCTCTGTTGTAATTCAAAATATCTTGAATTCTTCCATTATACAAGAAATATTTGTACAATTCGTGTACGCTATCACTTACTTGTAGATTTTTCGACGTCAACAAAATATCTTTTTCTTTGTCTAAATATGGATACAAATAAACTTTTACATTTTTCTTGAATAATTTTCCGAAAGCTTCCATGATTCCGCCAGGTAAATCGGCATAATATTGCTCATTGAAAATTTCGACCAAATTATTAACACCCATCGCTAAACCAACTTTGGTTTGATTTCGAGTAAATTTCGAGAAATAATCAACTAATTTATAATATTCAGAAAAGTTAGAAATGATAACATTGTAACCTAAACTACCAATAATATCAGCGCGATCTAAAAAATCTCGTTCATTCAATTCGCCTTCAAAACCAGAAGCAATCAAGTTAGAAAGCGTAATCTCAAATAAAATTTCGGTATTATCTGTTCTAACATCATCTTCTTGTTTGAAAATTTCTAAACCACCTTTGAACATATCCATATTTACATTCATAAAAGGACGGAAAGAGCCACGAACAGCGAAGATATTTTTCTTGTATAATAAATCGGCAGGTAAAATATTTTTTCCTTGTGGATTGAAAACCGCAACATCAGTCATTCCATTTTTAACCAATTGAAGCGACATCAAACGATTATCAACATATTTGAATTGTGGTCCACGGAAATTAATCATGTCAATTTCTAATTGATCTTTATCCAACGTATCGTATAAAGATTTTATTAATTTTCGGGG
Organism: Empedobacter sp. UBA7252; assembly: GCF_002472765.1. Classification (NCBI taxonomy): domain Bacteria; kingdom Pseudomonadati; phylum Bacteroidota; class Flavobacteriia; order Flavobacteriales; family Weeksellaceae; genus Empedobacter; species Empedobacter sp. UBA7252. Next base: position 9,939 of record NZ_DKSQ01000076.1, on the reverse strand, counting down.
ATTATCGTAGTAATAATAAGCGCCATAAATCAAATTAACACCCAAAACACCTAAAGTTTCTTGTTGCAATTGAGCCGTATTTTCTTTGAATTTTACATGAAAAATAATCTCGTTTGCTTTTTCATCTTCTGCATTTAACTTGAAACGTAAACCTATCCAACCTTGACCTTCATTTTTCTTTGAATAATCAATTGTTGTTACCGTATTTGCGTAGGTGAAAAATGCTTTTTCTTTGTAGTGATCGTGGACTAGACGCTCTTTCATCAATTCCATCTCATGATCCAACATTTTTTTAAGGCGAGCTTGTGTCACATAACGACGATTTTCTTCTACACCATATATAGAATCGGACATTTCTTTGTCATAAGCACTCATCGCTTTTGCAACAGTACCCGAAGCAGCACCTGCGCGATAAAAAAAACGAACGGTTTCTTGACCTGCTCCAATTTCTGCAAAAGAACCGTATATTTTCGGATTCAAATTGATCTCTAAAGCTTTTTGTTTAGGAGTAAGAACTTGTTCTAATGCCATATTTTAATTTCAAATAGTTTGTGGTAAATTTACCAAATCATTATGGCTAAATCAAATATAAAAATACATTTTTTAGGAACAGGGACTTCACAAGGAATTCCGATTATTGGTAGCGATCATCCGGTATGTTTGTCAACAAATCAAAAAGATAAACGTTTGCGTTCTTCTTTGTTGTTAGAAAAGGATGGAAAGATTATTACGATAGATAGTGGACCAGATTTTAGACAACAAATGTTACGTTATAATGCGCATAGATTGGACGGAATCCTGTATACACACGAGCATAATGACCATGTTTTAGGATTGGATGATATTCGCCCGTTGGTTTTCAAATCTGGAGAAGATATGAATGTCTATGGTTTGAAACGAGTGTTGGATGAATTACATAATCGATTTCCATATATGTTTGCTGAACATAAATATCCTGGAGTGCCAACGGTGATAGAGAATGTTGTGGAAGATGAAAAATTTTTGGTTGTTGGATTTACGATTGAACCAATAAAAGTTTTGCATGGACCTTTGCCTATTTTGGGTTATTTGATTGATGATAAAATTGCTTATTTGACAGATGTAAAAACAATTCCGACAGAATCGCTTGAGAAATTACGTGGAGTAGAAGTTTTAATCATTAGTGCGCTACGAGTAGAACAAGAACATTTTTCGCATATATTATTAGATGAAGCCATACGATACTCGGATTTGATAGGTGCAAAGCAGACATATTTTACACATATTTCGCATCATTTGGGATTTCATGATGAAGTAGAGGAAAAATTACCAGAAGGTAAACATTTGGCTTACGATACGTTAGAAATAATTCTGTAAAAAGTTTAAAAAATAGTTGGAAAAATAAATAAACTAACATTATATTTGCAGTCCATAAAGGCTCGGATGGCGGAATTGGTAGACGCGCACGACTCAAACTCGTGTTCCTTTGGAGTGTGGGTTCGATTCCCACTCCGAGTACTAAGCAAAAGCTCGAAACATTAGTTTCGAGCTTTTTTTATTTACATTCTCCTTTTTGTATAATTTTTACTTCAAATTTTCGGGCTCTATCATCTATAAAAGTAACTTCGTTTTCATAAAATTCAGGAAGTTTGTAATGCGTATTATCCAGCCAACCACCATTTGGCCAATCAATTTTATGCAGATAATTATTTTTCGTTGTTATAGTTACTCGATATGTCTTTGTTGACTTATTCGTTTTAACCTTGACATTTGCGCAATATTTTCCATCTTCAATGTGATCATTTATATTATGAAAATCTGAAGATGAGGAACAACTATAAATAATAGTAAAGCAAAAAAGTAAAAGTATATTTTTCATCATCTTTTTATTTAATCTTCGCTTAACAATCTATTGATATTCTGTTAAGCTTTGAATTTAATTTGCTGCATACATTTGCAGTAACAAAATCCTCATGTGTTAATTTATATCATTTCTCAAAATTACTTCTCTTTTCGGGAAGTTTTTTTGTTTTTATTAAGAAATCAGATTAAAATGTAACGTACTATACGCCTAATTTTTAAGTATAATACATATTGAAATTTTATTAATAATCAGTCGTTTATAAGTGTTTTATTTTTAATAAAGATTTAACTTCTTGAGTTTTATATTAACGTTAGGTGGCATAGTAGTTGTCATTTTATTCACTTTTTAATTAAAACTTAAAATTACTCAGATGACTAATATAGATTCAAAAAAAAATCTGGCAAACACGATTTTGTTATCCACCACGGAGCCTAAAACAGTGTTAAAGGTTATTCGATCGGATGAACATGAAAAAAAGTCTTTAAGAAATAAATTCATAGAGAGAATTTCTAAAAACTGTCTTACAAAGAAAGATTATCTAGTAATTGCTACAACTTTTGTGATTATGCTAACTTCTATTCTTTTTTTGTTTATTTATAAAAGTGAATTTCTACAATGGCATAGCACTAAATTATCTACCTGGTGGGGTGTTATTATTTATAGCCTTGGATTGGCACTTCTTATTCTTAAAACTTCTTTTCTTTTTTATTTAGGCTATTTATTCATAAAATATAAACCGGTCAAAAATGTTGCTGATGTAGATTTACCAACTTGTACCATTATTGTTCCGGCGTATAATGAAGGAAAATTAGTATATGATACTTTGTTAAGTTTAGCTGATAGTAATTATCCATCCGAAAAATTACAGATCTTAGCCGTTGACGATGGGAGTAAAGATGATACATGGAAATGGCTTCTTGAAGCGAAGAAAGTATTAGGAGATCGCGTTACACTTTTTCAACAGCCAAAAAATATGGGAAAACGTCATGCATTATATAAAGGATTCAAAATTGGAAAAGGGGAAGTTTTTGTGACGGTTGATAGTGATTCTATTGTAGATGAATCTACGCTTAGAAACTTGTTAAGCCCTTTTGTAGTGAATGAAAATTGTGGTGCTGTCGCTGGCAATGTTCGTGTATTGAATAAAGAAAAAGGTTTGATTCCAAAAATGTTGAGTGTTAGTTTTACATTTAGTTTCGAGTTTGTGCGATCTGCTCAAAGTGTGTTAGGTTCTGTGTTTTGTACACCTGGAGCTTTAGCAGCTTACAGAAAAGATGTTGTACATAATTGTTTGGAAGAATGGATAAATCAATCTTTTTTAGGGCAACCAAGTACAATCGGGGAGGATAGAGCTTTGACAAATATGATTTTGAAACAAGGTAAACATGTCTATTTTCAGAAAAATGCAATGGTTTATACCAATACTCCAGAGCGTTATAAGAATTTATACAAAATGTTTATTCGTTGGGAGAGAAGTAATGTTCGTGAGAATATTATGATGACAAAATTTGCTTTCACCAACTTTAGAGAAGGTTCTACAGTAGGAACTCGTATAATTCTGATGATGCAATGGATAAAATTAATCATGGCAATTCCATTATTTTTAATTTTAATCTTTTTTGTCGCAACACATCCAATTTTATTCATCACAAGTACATTGTCTGGCGTTTTAGTTTTTTCAAGTATTCAGATGATTTTTTATGCAAAAAAATACAATTTTAAAGAAGCTTTATTAGCATACGTTTACAGTATTTTCTATATGTTCACGCTTTTTTGGATTACGCCTTATGCCATTGTAACAGCAGGAAGAAGTGGTTGGTTAACGAGAGAATTACCTCAGGCAACTTAAAATTTTAAATATTAATTCATACAAAAACTTCTCTCATTGGGAAGTTTTTTTGTTTTTACATAAAAAGTAAAAGACTAACAGCCATTACAAACATTCCGATTACAATTCCGTAAGTTGATAATTTTTTTCCAGCGTATTCGTTTGCGGTCGGAATTAATTCATTAATCGAAATATAAACCATCATACCTGCGACACTTGCGAAGATTGCTCCGAAAATTGATTCATCAAAAAATTGTAACAATACAAAATAGCCAATTAATGCGCCAATAGGTTCTGTTAATCCTGATAAAAAGGAATATAGAAATGCTTTTTTTCTATTCTTTGTAGCGTAATAGATTGGTATAGCAACGGCGATTCCTTCTGGAATATTATGAATAGCAATAGCTGAAGCTATAGAAATTCCGTAAGTTGGATTTTCTAATGCTGACAAAAAAGTTGCTAATCCTTCAGGGAAATTATGAATTGATAAAGCTAAAGCAGAAAACAAACCCAAACGCAATAATTTCTGATCGTTTGTCTCTGTTTTATTTTCATCGCAATGATGATGAGGCAATATTTTATCGATTAAAATAATGATTAAAATTCCTGCAAAAAATCCCAATAATGTATAAGTGTAACCTAATTTTTCTCCAAAAACACTTGATAATGATAATTTAGCTTTTGTTAAAATTTCTACAAAAGAGACATAAAGCATTACACCAGCAGAAATTCCCAACATTACGCCTAAGAATTTTGGATTGAATTTTTTGTATAATAAACATAAAATACTTCCTATTCCAGTGCTAATTCCGGCAAGAAAGGTTAAACTAAAAGCAAATATTAACGGATTTGAAAACATTAATTTTAATAATTAAGTTAGATTAATCTAACAAATATAATCTTTTCATTGTTTTGAACCAAGATAAATTAAGAAACCAACAAATTTCAATGTAATTTATCAGTTGTTGTAAATTATGAAAAGGATAAACTTATTTTTGTTGTATTAGTTTTTATTCAGATGGAACTTTTAGACGAAAATATTCAAAGCGATGTGTATCGCTCAATGCTCGAAATGATTGCCAAATTGGGACTTTCGAGTTATTCTACCACAATAATGACAACAATTGTTCTATCAATTTTGTTAGTTATTATATTGTATGCGATCGATTTTTTATTGCGAAAAGTGCTATTACTTGTTTTAACAAACTTTATTGCAAAAAGTAAAACAAAGATTGACGATTTATTAATCAAGAACAGGGTTTTACAATTCGCAACACATATTGTTCCTGTAATTGTCGCCAAAGAAGCGATCCCACTTATCTTCAAAGGATTTCCTAATTGGATCAAAATTGCGATGCAAATTACAGATATTGCATTGGTAATTGCTGTTGGATTGTTGTTTAATGCAATTTTTAAAACGTTCAGGGATTTTCTTCGAGGTAATAAATCTTTTTCGGATAAACCAATTGATAGTTATCTGCAAGTGATGAATATTTTAGTTTTCTTTGTTTGCGGAATTCTAATTTTTTCGATTGCGACAGGAAAATCGCCTATTACATTTTTGGTTTCTTTGGGAGCGGCTTCGGCGGTTTTGATGTTGGTTTTTAAAGATTCAATATTAGGTTTTGTGGCGAGTATTCAGGTTTCGATGAATGATATGGTGCGCGTTGGAGATTGGATTGAAATGACAAAATATGGCGCAGACGGAAATGTTACCGAGATTAATTTAGGAACGGTAAAAGTTCAGAATTTTGATAAAACAATTACAACAATTCCGACGTATGCCTTGGTTTCAGATTCGTTTCGTAATTATCGCGGTATGCAAAATGCTGGTGGACGCCGCATTAAACGTTCGATAAATATTAAAATGAATTCGATTCGATTTTTGACAGAAGAAGAAATTGAAGAATTAAAAAAAATCCGCATGTTACACGATTTTATTGTGGATAGAACTAATGAAATCAATCAATATAATGTATCGAATAAAGTTGATCCAACGATTTTGGCGAATGGAAGACGAATGACAAATATTGGTCTTTTTCGACAATATATCAAGACATATACCTATAATAGTCCAAAAATTAGAACAGATTTGATGTTCGAGGTTCGGCAACTTCAACCAACCGAACACGGTTTGCCAATTGAGTTATTTATGTTTACAAATACAACGGTTTGGAACGAATATGAAGTGATTATGGCTGATATTTTCGATCATATTATTGCGGTTGTTCCATATTTCCATTTAGAAATTTTCGAGTTACCTTCTTCGGATGATATGCGTGTCATTGCTGAAGCATTGAGAAGAAATAATTAACAAAGAAGTTGAACATTATTGTTCAGCTTCTTTGTTTTCGCTCGGTTTTTCCATCAAATTAACCATCAAATTTTTTAGTTTTTGATACATAAAAGAAGTTAATAAGATTAAAATTCCTAAAACAATAAAAGATATTATTCTGAAAATATTGCTCATTTCCCAAACATCTACGAAATATAATTTTAGAATAATCAATCCAAATAATATAATTCCAACAATAGGAAAACCTTTCAATTGTTTTCTTAATCCGAAATAAATCAATACAAATCCTAAAACTGCCCAAATAATTGGTAATAATATCATTCGGAAAATATCGGCTTGATGCGAGAAATTAGAAGAGCTTTCGTCAAGTGTTATCAACATAAAACCATTGTATTTCTCGAAACTAATCACATAAACCAAGACAAGCATGCTGATGATTTGTTTTGCTTTGGAGCTTTGGAAATCGCTACTTTTCACAACTAAATAAATAATATAAGCGGTTGGAATGAGATAACTCAAATAAAGAAAATAACTACCGATGTTATAATTTGTTTTGTTTGGTAATAATGGAATTTCGGCAAACATTGGTAAAAATAGAATGCAAAAAGCCGCAGAAATTTGTAAAACAAATTGCAAGGTATTTCCTAAATTTAGTTTTTCGCGTAGCGTTAAAATAAAAGCAATAAAGAATAATGTATAAATCAATACATAACTTACAATCATCATAAAGTTGAAATAAGGTTCGATCTGATAAATTAATTCGAACAAAATTCCTGTGTACATCAATAAAAGTGATGTTGATATGAAGATAAATTTGGAATGATTGAGCTTAAAACCTAAAAATTGTTCTTCGGTTTTGAAATCTTTCATCAAATATATATTTGCAATAGAACAAATCAATGCAATAAAACTTGTGATAAAAACATGGTTAAAAATTACGGCTAAATGTTTTTTAGTATCGATATAATCAAACCAACTAGCGCATAAAGCAATCAATAAAAATGGAAACATCGCAATGAAAAAGATTTTGAAAATGTTTTCTTTACTTTTTTTCCAAAGAAACAGTAACAAGGTTGATTCAATCGCGAAACAAATCGAAACGACATTTGCTTTAAATTGTAAGGCAACCGCAGTTGTGATAAGCGCAATGCTCAAACCGATTAAGGTATTTTGTAATAAATTATTTTTAGGTGTTTTGTAGATGTATAATGCACCGAAAGCGGTTATCAATCCAAATAAGAAAGCTATTAAACCATTGTTATTTCCAACAATAAAATAATAAACTGAAGAAATTAAAACGGTTGATAAAATGGTATTGAAAATTAGTAAAAGGCAATTCCAAACCGAAAATTCTCCTTTTTTGACGTAGTTAATTAAACTTGTAATAGTGAAAATAACGTAAAGCAAGCCAAAGAAAAGATATTGCGTTGAGATTTTAGAATTGTCGATCCATGCGATACTATATATAAAGGTAAAGCCAAATGCGATAAACGAAATAACTTGCCAATCTTTTCGCCAAGCCATGTACAGCATACTCAAGTTTAGAATCGTTAAATAACCAAACAGAAATACAAAATTGCTTTCGCCTGTACTAATCATCAATGGAGCGATAAAACCACCAATAATCGAAAAAATGGCTAAAACTTGTCGATTATATAACATTGCCATCACGATAGAAAAAATAGTCACAATTGTTAATAACCCAAAAGTGGTATTTTGAGAAAGTAAATGATATTCTCGGAAGGCAATGGTTAAGGTGAAATATAAAACGGTTAATCCGCCACCAATTAAAATGGAAGAAAAGATTTCAAAATTTTTCCGAATAAAATGAGCAATTCCAATAATTCCTAAACCAACTCCAATTCCAATCATCACGCGAAAAGTTTCGTTAATCCAATTTTGATCAATTGCATATTTTACGAAGTAAGCAATTCCTAGAACTAAGGTTACAATTCCGAAAATCGTCAAGAAATTGTCTTTGATAAATGCAATTGCGCTGTTGAGATTTTTATCAAAACTGATTTCAGTTGTTTGTTTTGGTGGAATTTTGTCAAAAATACCTTTTGGCATTTCAACTTTATGATAGGAAACAACTTCTGGTTGAGGTTCAATTTTTTTCTCTTCAACTATTTTTGGTTGCTCAACAATTGGTTTTGATTCAGTTTTAATTTCTTTCGCATCCAATTGCTCTTGCAAATATTTTAGCTTAGTTTCTTGATAATCAAGTTGTTTTTTTAGTTGCGAAACTTTATTAAACAAAATCACAATCAATACGAATATAATAATGGCAATTAAAAATTCCATAAAGTGTTTTTTAGGTAAATTGAAGTTAAGCTTTTTTTCAGAAAGCCTAAAATTTTGTTTCATACATACCAAAATCATTCTGTTTTCGTTATTCTACAAAATCTTTATTTTTGCTAAATGTTTAAAAAGCTAAGTACATTATTGTTTATCGCGCTATCGACTTCGATTTTTGCGCAAGATGGAACGCGTGTTTACGAGTTTTTGAACATTACAACTTCTCCACGTCAAGCGGCTTTGGGAGGAAATGCAGCAACTTCTTGGGATGCTGATCCCAATTCTGCTTTATGGAATCCAGCCTTGATGAATCGAGAAATGCATGGTCAATTCGGAATCAATTACGTCAATTATATTGCGGATGTAGATTTTGGAACATTTTCGACGGTTTATGAAACCGATAAAGAAAACTTTATTTCTGTTCATGGTCAATATGTTGATTACGGAAAATTAATTGGAACTGACGAAAATGGAAATGTGACAGGGAATTTCAAAGCAAATGATGCCGCAATTACAGTTGGTTATGCACGTGTTTTGGGCGATTATTGGACAGTAGGAGCAAATTTAAAATACATTAATTCTACAATAGAATCATATAAATCCTCGGCAATTGCTGGAGATATAGGTCTTTCGTACCACGATTTCGATAAAAATATCAATGTTTCGTTGGTTGTGCGCAATATCGGTCAACAAATTCAAACGTATAATGGCAAAAAAGAAGACATGCCAACGCAAGTTAATTTGGGAATTTCTCATCGATTAGAACATGTTCCGTTAGAATTTACGTTTTCTTTGCACGATTTACAGAAGTTTGATATTTCCCAACCTTATAATAAAAACGGACAAGAAGTTTCTGCTGGAAGAAAAATGATTGATCACCTTTCGGTTGGAGCAGAATTATTTCCAGAATCAGATTTTAATATGCGTTTAGGTTATAATTTCAAACGTGGAAATGAATTAGCAGCCGAAGGAATTCGCTCTTTATCTGGTTTAACGTATGGTTTTGGAATCCGTATAAATGCTTTTCGATTCGAGTTTAGTCATGCGAATTACCACAAATCTGGAGGTTCTAATCACTTTGGTTTGATTCTCAATTTAGACCGAATTATTCAAGGTCGAGATTATTGGAGAAGTAATCCTTGGTTATAAAAACTTTTCAAACAACTATAAAATCTTATCTTTGTCTTCAATTCTATATAGATGAAAGAAAATTTAATTATTGCAATCGACGGATATTCTTCTACAGGAAAAAGTTCGATGTCAAAAATTATTGCAAGAAATCTTGGTTATACACATATTGACAGTGGCGCAATGTATCGCGCTGTGACTTTGTATGCATTTCAACATCAGTATATTGTCGATAATAAAATTGATGAGCAAGCATTAATAATCAATTTATCTGACATTAAGATAGAATTTAAACAAGATCTTATAACTCAAAAGAATCTTAGCTTTTTGAATGGTGAAAATGTAGAAGCTGATATTCGTACGATGGAAGTTTCTAAAATGGTTAGTCCAATTTCTGAGATTCCTGCTGTTCGCGATTATTGTGTAGCGCTTCAACAGCAAATGGGAGAAAAAGGAGGTATTGTGATGGATGGTCGCGATATTGGGACAACAGTTTTTCCAAATGCAGATATCAAAATTTTTGTTACAGCTTCACCTTAAGTTCGT
>NZ_DKSQ01000054.1:0-4159 GCF_002472765.1 Empedobacter sp. UBA7252 | reverse complement strand
GGTGTTATTATTATCATAGATAGACACACCATCATTAGTCGTCAATTTTTGATTCGAATTATCAATTGTAAATTGACTCATTTGTTCTGATTTAAGGTCTGATTTTTTTGATTTTTTCATATTTGATTTTTTCATATGCTAATATTAATTAATGAATTAGAAATGACGAATAGAACGTAATAAGAAAAAATAAAATCAACACAAAACTTATAGCTTTATTGTTATTTATTTATATTATACATAAATTTATTATGACATAAATCAATTAAAGTGCCATTTTTTCTTAAAATGATAATAAAGCATCTTTATAAAAACAATAAACTATTTAAAAAACCCCTTGTGAATTTTAAATAATTTGAGTTTTTAGATTTTTAATATTTCAATTAAAGTAATTTTATTAATGTACTGAATCACTATTAGTGCAGTAATTTTAGCTGGAATTCTGGTTTTAAACCTTTCAAAAGTCTTTGCATAATTGCGTCTAATCATAAACTGATCGCATAGTTGAGATTTATATCATTCAAAAAATGAATATCATAAACAGATGCGTGATTGATATCAATCCCCTGGAAAACACCAGCTAAATTTCAATAGATCACATGGATCATTTAAAGGAAAAACTCCATATGAAATACTGAAATCAATACTAAAATAATTATATTTATTGTCTACGAAGTGATGAAATACAACAATAATAACCCTGCATTAAAGTTTCTCCCATTCCATTTTGCCAGAAGTAAATAACAAACTATAAGAACAACAATAATAAACATTGTTCTTGAAACTATATACCAATTTGATATATAAATTTCTTTCGCTTTGCGCTTAGCAATTGTTTTGTAAAAAATGAAAATGGTTCTATTATAAATCCTTTATAACAGAACCATTCTTATATTAATATTTTTGATTTATATACACTTCTCTGTAAATAGCTAATCTTTTAAAAACATTTTAAGAATCTTATATGCAAAATTTAGATCTATTAGCTTAATAGCATACTAATAACTGATAGAATCACTTTTAACAATTAAAAGTCTATGTAGAATATTTGAATTTAATCTATAATTGTTAAATGTTTAAGATTATAATAAATAAAAATCATCTATTTTTTCTTCACATAAAGTTTTGATTACATGTATCCATGAATCATTATCATTTAGACATGAAATATACTCATAAGCTTCTCCCCCATTATCAATAAATATTTCTTTTCCTTCCATTGCTATTTCCTCTAGAGTTTCCAAACAATCAGATACAAATGCAGGGCAAACAACTGCCAATTTTTTTATTCCTTTTGATGGTAAAACTTTTAAAGTAGAATCTGTATATGGCTCAATCCATTTATCTTTTCCTAGTCTAGATTGAAATGAAACAATTGTTTTTTCGCGAGATAAATTTAATTTTTCTATCACTTTTTTTGTTGTCTCAAAACATTGATGACGATAACAGAATTGATGACTTGGATTAAATTCTCTATCACAACAGTCACTTAAATTACAAGTCCTTGTAGGATCTGTTTTATAAATATGTCTTTCTGGGATACCGTGGTAAGAAAATAACAGCCCATCATAATCATTCGAAAACTTGTCTTTTATACTTTCAACAAGACAATCTATATATATATCTTTATTATAAAATGGTTCCACATAATTTATTTTAACAAATGGAAATTTTTCTTTTCTTACTTTTTCTGATTTCTCTACTACAGATTCTGTTGTACTCATAGCATATTGAGGATACAATGGAAATAGTACAATCTTATTGACTCCTTTCTCAACTAGTTTAGAAATTCCATTTTCTATACTAGGTTCAGCATATCTCATTCCTATTTCAACAGGAATATCAACAATATTTTGTAATTTATTTTTTATTTTTTCAGTAATGACTATTAAAGGAGATCCCGCATCTGTCCAAATTTTCTCATAAGCTTGTGCGGATTTTGATGGTCTTGTATTTAGAATTATTCCTTTTACTAAAAGTGTTCTTAGAATCCAATTATAGTCAATAACTCTTTCATCCATTAAAAACTCTCCAAGATATTCTTTTACGTCATTTACGGATGTAGATTTAGGTGATCCTAAATTAACTAATAATATTCCTTTTTTACTCAATTTATTTACTTTTATGGTTACTAATTTTTTTTAATAAATAATTAAAAAAATGTATAAACATGCAACTCTATTTACAATTTAAATGAAATTTGTATATTAATGCATTACAACATTTACAAATCGGAAATATTTATAATTGTTTTATAACAATCAAAATACTCTTGTCCTTAAGTGTTTTTATTATTCATTATTTTTAATCTAAATCTTTGATAGAAAGTTTTTACAAACCTCACTTTTACTAAAGACAATAAGGTGCTTAATTGAATCCAGCTTGAAATTTCAGTATGGATGTAGATACCTTGTAGTGAAGTTTTGATATTAATTCTTCAAAAGCAGAAAATGTGGAAAAATATATTATAATCGTTTAATATTTTAAATCATTATTATTCTTTCATTTTACTTCTTGAATGCTTCGTTAAAAATGCTTAAAACTCTGTTTCGAGCAAAATTATGAGCAACTATAGGAGAAGGATAATCATCAGTTTCAAATTCTGATACCCACTTTTTAATGTAAAGAGATTCTTTATCAAATTTCTCTGTCTGAAGAGTTGGATTAAAGACTCTGAAATAAGGTGCCGCATCGCATCCTGATCCAGCAACCCATTGCCAATTACCATTATTTGCAGACAAATCATAATCGTTTAGTTTTGATGCAAAATAAGCCTCTCCCCAACGCCAATCTATGAGTAAATGTTTGCATAAAAAACTTGCTGTTATCATTCTTACTCTATTATGCATAAAACCAGTTTGATTAAGCTCTCTCATTCCTGCATCTACAATAGGATAACCTGTTTTCCCATCGCACCACAGCTTAAATTCCTGCTCATTATTCCTCCACTTAATAGCATTATACTTAGCCTTAAAAGGTTGGTGAACAACATATGGAAAATGATAGAGTATTTGCATAAAAAATTCTCTCCAAATTAATTCATTTAGCCATGTTTCATTTAGCTCTATCGCTAACGCAACACATTTTCGTACACTAATCGTTCCAAATCTTAGAGCTATACCTAATTGGGTCGTACATTGTAAAGCAGGATGATCCCTATATTTATGGTAATTTTGAATAATTTCCTTATCTAGCTTTGGCTGTTTGAATAAAATTGATGTTTTTAAAAAACCAATTTCTTTCAGTGAAAGAATCGTTTTGAATTCTGTTTTCAAAAATTTACTGTAATCAGGCTTAAAACATTTATAATCTTCTGTTTTCAAAATTTGTTTCCATTTTTTTGCATACGGCGTATATACTGTATAAGGAGAACTATCTTTCTTTAAAATATCTTTCTTGTCAAAAATTACCTGATCTTTAAATGCTTTAAACGAAATGTTATATAACTTAAAATAATTGTAAATCGAAGTATCTCTTTTAATTGCCAAAGGTTCATAATCACGATTACAAAATATAGAATGAATAGCAAACTCTGTAGAAAGTTGCTGAAAAATTTTGAAAGGATCACCATAATATACATGGAGACTTGTCCCAAAGGATTTTAATTGATCATTAATATTTTGAAGCGCTTGATGAATATAATCCACCCTCCTATCTTTCTTATCATCCAGTTGTCGTAGAATACCTTCATCAAAAATAAAAATAGGTAACACAGGAATTCCAGATGAAAGAGCGTGGTACAGCCCAACATTATCTTCTAAACGAAGATCTCTTCGAAACCAAAAAATGGAAATTTTATTTTTCATTTAAAAATGGATTATCATTTCGATTATGTTCTACCCAAATCAAATTGGATATATCATAACCAATTTCTGAAGCTAATGCAAGAAAGTTTGTTTTAATATTATCTGGAATATCTTTCGTCCTAGATAAAATCCATAAGTAATTTAGATTTTTACCGATAACCAAAGCATATTGATAGTTTTCATCCAACGCAATTACGTTATAACCAGCATAAAAAGGACCAAAAAAACTTACTTTTAGCTTTCCTATTTGCTCATTCTCTCTAAATTTTGCTTTTCCTATTACTTGCTTCCATGCTTGCTTTTCCTTATTAAATCCGCTATTGAAAACCTTGAGATTCCCTTTTTTATCAAGA